>NZ_BCBG01000009.1:0-10597 GCF_001320485.1 Pseudomonas sp. NBRC 111130 | reverse complement strand
ATGTACCCGAACGTCAGTGCGCTGGCGAATGCCGGTGTAACGGTGTCGGACCTGCATGGCAGCAACGGCGTGGGCTACTACGACGGCTACAAGCTCAACGAAGGCGGCGAGAACGGCGCCCCGATCAAGCTGGTGAGCATCAACACCGCACTGACCGACACCGACGGTTCGGAATCCCTGAGCGTCAAGCTCTCGGGCATCCCGGCAGGCTCGGTGCTGGCTGACAGCGCTGGCCACACCATTACCGTCGGCAGCGGCGCGGTAGATGTCACCGGCTGGAACCTGAGCAGCCTGACCATCAAGCCACCGGCCTACTACCAAGGCCAGTTCGACGTGAAGGTCAGCTCGACTTCGAGTGAAAGCGTCGGCGGCAGTACCGCTACCACCGAGGGCACCATCAAGGTCACGGTCTACCCGCAGGCCTACACCACCAGCAACCTGTCGTCCGACAGCGACTCCATCACCGGTACCGATGGCAACGACATCATCGTCTCGGACGTCAATGGCCTGCACGTGGTGCCGGGGCAGAACTACAACATCGCCTTCATCGTCGACACCTCGGGCTCGATGGGCTCGTCGGGCGTAAGCGCGGCCAAGTCTTCGCTGGAGTCGGTGTTCAAGACCCTGGCGGCCAGCGTCAAAGGCGCCCAGTCGGGTGTGGTCAACATCCTTCTGGTGGACTTCGCCACCCAGGTCAAGAGCACTGTTTCGGTGACCCTCAACGACGCGGGCCTGAAAACCCTGCTCGCGGCGCTGAACAACTTGTCGTCCGGTGGCGGTACCAACTACGAAGATGCCTTCAAGACCACCGCCAACTGGTTCGAGGCGCTCAAGGCAGCGGGCAGCACCGGCAGTAACCAGACGTTCTTCATTACCGACGGGCAGCCAACCTACTACCAGACCAACGAGAAGACCAACCCGACCCTGGGCAACTCCGGCGTCACCATGGACGACTACCTCGCCTCGATCAATTACAAGGCGGGCATGACGGTCAATGCCTACATCAACAACACCAACTACATCAGCATCGACAGCAGCGGCAACCTGCAGGTACAGACGTACAGCAACAGAGGCGGCTGGTCGTACAGTACCAGCGGCCAGTTGCATGCCGAAGGCAACGGCGGCTACGAGCTGTCGTCGCTGGCGGGTACCGGCAACTCCACCAACAGCGCCACCAGCACCAACTCGACCGATAGCTTCAAGATCCTCTCGGCCTTGTCCGACGTCGAAGCGATCGGCCTGAACAGCGGCGTCAACGCCAACGACCTGAAGCCGTACGACACCGATGGCAAGCCGCAGACCAACATCGACCCGAGCAAGCTCGCCGATGCCATCCTCGGCCACACCGAAGCGACCCTGCCGGGCAACGACACGGTCAACGGTGGCGACGGCAACGACATCATCTTCGGCGACCTGGTGACCTTCCCGTCCATCGCCGGCACCGGTGTCGAGGCCATCCAGGCCTATGTCGCCGGCAAGACCGGGGTCGACGTTGGTGACGTGGACGCGCGGGCGATGCACCAGTACGTCAGCGAGCACTACACCGAGTTCGATATCTCGGGGGCCAACGACGGGGCCGACACCCTGCTGGGCGGCGCAGGCAATGACATCATCTTCGGCCAGGGTGGCAACGACTACCTCGATGGCGGCAAGGGCAATGACATCCTGCTCGGCGGCAGCGGCAACGACACCCTGATCGGCGGCCAAGGGAATGACATCCTGATTGGTGGCAGCGGTGCCGACCTGTTCGTGTGGAAGGCCGGTGATGTTGGCAACGACGTGATCAAGGACTTCAAGCCCAGCGAGGGTGACCGCCTCGACCTGCACGACCTGCTACAGGGCGAGACCGCCAGCACCATCGACAACTACTTGAAGATCACCACCGCCGCAGATGGCACTTCGACCTTGCAGGTCAGCTCCGAAGGCAAGCTCAACGCCGGCGGCAGCGCCGACGTGACCATCAAGCTCGAAGGCGTGAACTGGTCTAACACCACGGTCAACTCGTTGATCAGCGGTGCCGACCCGACCATCAAGGTCGATCACTGATCCCCGTCCCGCGGTGGCCAGCCCAGGCCACCGCGGGGGCGGCCTTCCCTGCCACCCCTCGCGCAGCGCATACTCACGCGCCGGGTTCACCTGCCTGGTGAACTTTGCCTATGCTGCGGATTACCAACTAAGGAACCATCGTGACGAGGGACGACGCCATGTTCTACGTGCAACGCGACGCCGACGGCCAGTTGCTGCGGGTAGAAGCTGCCCCCTATGCCGAATTCACGGAAATGCTCCCGGCCGACCATGCCGAGATCCAGGAATGGTTTGCCGACGATGTGGTCGAGAACAGCCTGCGCCAGCTCAAGCAGAGCGACCTGGACATGATCCGCGTGCTGGAGGATCTGATCGATGTGCTGACCACCAAGGGTGTGATCAGCATCACCGACCTGCCCGCCGGTGCCCAGGCCAAGCTGCTCAACCGCTCTACCGCGCGCAAGGCGCTGGGCAGCCTGAACAACCTGATTGAGGAAGAAGAAGACACCGGGTTGATCTGAGCGGCACTCTGCAAACCGACTCGGCCCCTGTGGGAGCGGGCTTGCCCGCGAAGCAGGCTCCGCAGTGTATGGCACCGGCTTCGCCGGTGTTCGCGGGCACGCCCGCTCCCACAGGGTACCCTCTACAAGGCCGTAAACCTCATCAGCGCTCGCGCAGGGCTTCGGTACGGGCTTTGATGATCGGCTTGAGCAGGTAGCTCATGATGGTTTTCTTGCCGGTCATGATGTCCACCGTGGCGACCATGCCGGGGATGATTTCCAGCGGCTTGGCGTCACTGCCCAGGTGACTCTTCTCGGTGCGCAGGCGGATCAGGTAGTAGGTGGTCTTCTTGTCTTCGTCGGTGATGGTGTCGGCGCCGATCTGCTCCAGCTTGGCCTCGAGGCCGCCGTAGATGGTGTAGTCATAGGCGGTGAACTTGACCATGGCCTCCTGCCCCGGGTGCAGGAAGGCGATATCCTTGGGCAGGATCTTCGCCTCGATCACCAGCGTATCGTCCAGGGGCACGATCTCGATGATGTCGCTGCCCGGCTGGATCACACCACCAATGGTGTTGACCAACAGCTGCTTGACGATGCCGCGCACCGGCGAAGTGACCAGTGTGCGGTTGACCCGGTCATCCAGCGCCTTGGTGGTGGCAGTCGCCTTGTTCAGGTCGGTGCGCGCCTCGTTAAGCTGGGTCAGGGCATCGCTGCGGAACTTGCCGCGGGTTTCCTCGATTTTGCTCTGCACTTCCTTCACCGCCGCCTCGGCGCGCGGGATAGCCAGTTCGGTGGCGCTCAGTTCGCCGCGTGTTTCCACCTCGGAGCGGCGCAGGCGCAGGATCTCGACCTGGGAAATCGCCCCCCTGGCCACCAGCGGCTCGGACATGCCGATTTCCTGGTTCAGCAACTGCAGGCTGCTGGCGTACTGGGCACGCTTGGAGTTGAACTCACGCAACTCCTGCTGCTTCTGCACCAGCTGCTGTTGCAGGCCATTGATCTCGTCATTCAACTGTTGACGCCGGCTGGCGAACAGCGACTCTTCGCTGGCCGCCTGGCTGGGAGCGGCCTCGCGCAGCTTGTCGTCGATCTTCAGCGGGCTGTCGTCGACCTCGGCACTCAGGCGCTCGACGCGCAGGGCCATGGCCACACGCTCGGCTTCGGTTTCGCCCTTGTTCGAGATAAAGCGGGTTTCGTCCAGGCGCAGCAGCGGCTGGCCGACCTCGACCACCTGCCCTTCCTTGGCGAAGATCTCGGCGACGATGCCGCCTTCGAGGTTCTGCACCTTCTGCACCTTGGACGAGGGAATGGCCTTGCCCTCGCCACGGGTGACTTCGTCGATGGGCGCGAAGCTGGCCCAGACGATCAGGAACAGGAAAAACGCGATCACGCCCCAGATGGTCAGGCGCACGACGCGCGGGGCGTCTTCGATGAGCGCTTTGTTGACCTCGGGCAGCGGCTGCCCGTGCAGCGAGTCGGAGCCCTTGAAGTAGCGGCGCAGGTTGTCTTTGAACTGTCCGATATCGAGCTTATGCAACACTGATCTGCCCCTTCTTCAGCGCATCCATGACCGAAGATTTGGGGCCATCGGCAACCACCTGGCCGCGGTCGATGACGATCAGCCGGTCGACCAGGGTCAGCAGCGAGGCCCGGTGGGTCACCAGCAGCACAGTCTTGTTCTCGATTACCGCCTGCAGGCGCTGCTTGAGGCGCTCTTCGCCGGTGTTGTCCATGGCCGCAGTGGGCTCGTCGAGCAGCAGGATCTGCGGGTTGAGCAACAGCGCACGGCCCAGGGCGACGTTCTGCCGCTGGCCACCGGAGAGGTTTTGCCCGCGCTCGCCAACCTGCAACTCGTAACCGTCCGGGTGCAGCCGGGCGAACTCGTGCACGCCAGCCAGCTCGGCGGCTTGCAGGATCAGCTCGTCCTCGATGTAGCGGGCACCGCTGACCAGATTGTCGCGCAAGGTACCGGCCAGCAGCTGGATATCCTGCGGCACGTAGCCGACGTTGTGGCGCAGTTCGCTGACGTCGATCTGGCGAATGTCCACGCCGTCTACCAGCAACGAGCCGTTGTCCGCCTCATACAGCCCGACGATCAGCTTGGCCAGCGAACTCTTGCCCGAGCCACTGCGGCCGATGATGCCGACTTTCTCGCCCGGGCGGATGTTCAGGCTGATGTTCTTCAGGGCCATGTTCTGCTGGTTCGGGTAAGTGAAATCGACCCCGCGGAACTCGATCGCTCCCTGCAGCACCTGGCGGC
The DNA here is from genome assembly GCF_001320485.1 of Pseudomonas sp. NBRC 111130. NCBI lineage: Bacteria > Pseudomonadati > Pseudomonadota > Gammaproteobacteria > Pseudomonadales > Pseudomonadaceae > Pseudomonas > Pseudomonas sp. NBRC 111130. The sequence continues at coordinate 5,812 of NZ_BCBG01000009.1, read as the reverse complement.
TCAGCGGGCGTTCCTCGAAGTTGCGCTCTTGCGGCAGTTCCATCATCTGGTTGGTCGAGGCCATGGTCACCTTGGCCTGCTGGTAACGCGCCAGCAACCCGTTCAACTGCCCGAGCGGGCCGAGAGCTCGACCACTGAGCATGTAGCAGGCCACCAGGCCGCCCATGCTCAGGTTGCCATCGATGATCTGATACACGCCGACGCAGATCATCGCCACGCCAGCCAGTTGCTGGATCATCAAGGTGATGTTCATGGCCAGGCCCGACAGCACCTTGACCCGCAGTTCCAGGCGGCTGAGGGTCCCAAGGGTCTGCTCCCAGCGGTACTGGCGCTCGCTCTCGGCGTTGTTGACCTTGACCGCGTCCAGGCCGGCCAGGGTTTCGATCAGGCTCGACTGGCGCTCGGAGGCCAGCGCCATGGTCCGCTCCATGGTCGCCATCAGGGGTTTTTGCAGGGCGTAGCCGATGCCCAGCGCCAACGGGAAGGCGAGCACCGGGATCCACACCAGATGGCCGCCGACGATGGCGATGACCATGAGGATGATCAGGGTGAATGGCAGGTCGATCAGGCTGGTCAGGGTCAGCGAGGCGAGGAAGTCACGCAGGCCTTGGAACTCGTGGATGTTCTGAGCAAAGCTGCCGACCCGCGCCGGGCGGTACTTCATCGACATGCCGACGATGCGCTCGAACAATGTGGCCGAGATGATCAGGTCGGTCTTCTTGCCGGCCAGGTCCAGGCACAGACTGCGCAGGCCTTTGAGGATGAGGTCGAACAGGTAGGCACCGGTAATGCCCACCGCCAGCACCCACAGGGTCGAGGTGGCCTGGTTGGGCACCACGCGGTCGTAGACGTTCATCACGAACAGCGGCGCGGCCAGGGCGATCAGGTTGATCACCAGGCTGGCGGCGATGGCATCCATGTACAGCCATTTGCTGCGCAGCAGGGTGTCGCGGAACCAGGACTTGGCGCGCGGAATCAGGTTGCCGTGGTTGACGTCGTACTTGTGCTGCGGCTGGGCGAAGAACACCTTGCCGCTGTAGTCCCCGATCAGCGCTTCGCGGCTGACCAGCACCTCGCCGCCATCGCTTTCGCTGAGCAGCAGGCGTGCAGTGTCGGCGTTTTCCCAACCCAGCAGCACGGCGGCACGGCCTTCCTTGAGCAGCAGCATGGCCGGCATGGCGATGCTCGGGATCTGCTCCAGCTTGCGCTGCAACAGGCGCCCCTGCAGGCCGGCGCGGGCGGCGGCGCGGGGCAGCAGTTCGGCGTTCAGGCGCTGGGCCGGCAATGGCAGCCCGGTGGTCAGCATCACCCGGCTGGCGGGTTTCTGATGCAGTACACAGAGGGTCAGCAGGCAATCCAGCAGCGGATCGTCGTGCTGACCTCGCGGGTCATGACTGAGCTGGGCTCGACGGACTTCGGATTCCACGTGGCGCTCTCTTCCTTGCGATAGTTGGAAGCAGGCCCCATCAACAATGGCCCGGTGTTCTTAAAGCTGACGACATCGCTATTCGAAGGTTTCAAGTCGCCAAGAATTTCTGCACGTAGCCAACCTCCGCTGCGATAGGGAAAGACTAACGCGAGATACACAAGTCGCAACCCAGAAATTATACAAAGCCCTCTCCACGCTTGCCGAAGCCAGACAGGACGAGGCCTGTACGCCCGAACGCTGAAAAAGGCAGGTAACAGCGATACAACTAATACGAAAGTAAGAATTGGCAAGCGGCTATTTAACGTTATGACTTTAGATTGGCGTCGCTCGCAAAATAGCGATGCAAGTCAATATTTCGACATTCTTTAAACGCGCAAGCGATAAAAGCACGGAAGTTTGACAGACCTATAAGCAGAGGCAATTTAATACTATTCCACTACCCGCCGGTTTTGAGCGCCGAAGGGGCATGGAAGGCACTGGTCGAGTCATCTGGAGAGCCCCATGAGCACCGTAGTCGCCATCGTCAAAAGCATTGTTGGCCAAGTCATCGCAGTATCGCCGGAAGGCATACGGCGCGTGCTCATCGAAGGAGACCGCCTGTTCGCAGGCGAGCAGGTACTGACCGGTGTCGGCGGTGCTGTCACCCTGCAACTGACCGACGGCCGCTATGTAGACCTGGGCCGCGATAGCCAATGGAGCGCCAGCACCGCCGACCACAGCACCGACATGTACCTGGCCACCGCGCAGGCTGCGCCGTCGGTGGAGCAGTTGCAACAGGCGATCCAGGCGGGTGTCGACCCGACCACGGCGCTGGAAGCTACCGCTGCCGGCCCGACCTCCTCGGGCGGCAGCGGCGGCGGTGCGCTTGGCGGCGGGCACAGTTTCGTCCTGCTCGAGGAAACAGCTGCCCGGGTCGACCCGAACGTTGGCTTTCAGACCGGGCCGCTGAACTTCAGCGAAAGCCTTGACTTCGATTTCGCCGCCGGGCGGCAGGCCGCCACCCCAACGGCGGTCGCCGAACTGGCCACCGCCGTGGTGCTGAGTGCAACGCCGTCGGTCAGCGAGGCCGGCGGCAGCATCGTCTATGTCGCCACGGTCGGCCAGGCGCCGCTCAGCGCGCTGACCGTGACCTTGTCCAATGGCGCGGTGATCGTGATCGCCGCCGGGCAGACCAGTGGCTCGGTGAGCGTGCCGGTCACGCCAGGCACCACGGTGTACGCGGATGACCGTCACGTCTCGACCAGCATCACCGTCACCAGCGGCGGCGGCATCCTGGTCGCCATCGACGGCACGCCGGCCGAGACCCGCGTGGTTGGCACGGCCGATATCACCACCGCCACCCTCAGCGCCAGCCCGAACGTGACCGAAGGCGGTGCGATCACCTACACCGTGACCCTGAGCAACCCGGCCCAGACGCCAGTCACGGTCACCCTGTCGAACGGCCAGGTCATCAGCATCGGCGCGGGTCAAAGCAGTGGCAGCGTGGTGCTGCAGACGGCCAACGATGTGTACAAGGACGCGACCACCCTTAGCACCCATATCACCTCCGCCATCGGGGGCAACTTCGAGCACCTGGAAGCCAACCCGGCTCCCGTTCTGACCGTGGTCAGCGATTCGACCGATTCCAGTACCGTCACGCTGACCGCCACGCCCTCCGTGGCGGAAGGCGGCGCCATCGTCTACACCGCTAGCCTCTCGGCACCGGTGACTGGCACGCCGGTGGTAGTGACCCTGGCCAACGGCCAGACCATCACTGTGGCGGTCGGCCAGAGCAGTGGCATCGTCAGCGTGCCGGTCAGCAATGATGTTTATCAGGGCCAAGGCCAGGTCAGCACGAGCATCTCCGGGGTTACCGGGGGTAACTTCGAGAATCTGGTCGCTAACCCTGCGCCTGTCAGCACCACCGTCAGTGATATCCGGGACGTCACCACTGTCAGCCTGAGCGCGAGCCCGAGCGTGGCCGAAGGCGGCCAGATCATCTACACCGCAACCCTCAGCAACCCGGGCCAGACCGCCGTCACGGTGACCCTGAGCAACGGCCAGAGCATCACCATCGCGGCGAACCAGACCTCGGGCAGCGTCAGCGTGGCCGCACCTGCCGATAACCCCTTTGCCGATGCCAGCCTGGTCAGCGCGCGTATCACCAATGCCACGGGCGGCAATTTCGAAAGCCTGGCGGTCAACGGCACGCCAGCGGTGACCGCGATCACCGATACCCTCGACACCACGACTGTGACCCTGACCGCCACGCCGTCGGTGGCCGAAGGCGGCACCATTGTCTACACCGCCACTGTCAATGCCCCAGTCACAGGCTCACCTGTGGTGGTGAGCCTGGCCAATGGGCAGACCATTACCATCCCGGTCGGGCAAAGCACGGGAACGACGACTGCCTCTGTGGATAACGATGCCTACCAGGGGCATGCGCCGGTCAGCAACAGCATCACCGGGGTCACGGGCGGCAATTACGAAAATCTGGTGGCCAATACCGCGACCGTCAGCACTGCGGTGACCGATGTTCAGGACACCACCACCGTCTCGCTGTCGGCGACGCCGAGCGTGGCTGAGGGTGGACAGATCGTGTACACGGCGACGCTGACCAATGCTGCGCAGTCGCCAGTGACCGTGACCCTGAGCAATGGCCAGACCATTACCATTGCTACCAACCAGACCACTGGCAGCGTCGCGGTCGCCACGCATGGCGATAACCCCTATCTCGATGCCGGCCAGGTCAGCGCCAGCATCACCACTGCCAGCGGGGGGAACTTCGAAAACATTGCCGTCAACGGCACGTCAGCGGTGACCACCGTCACCGATACCGTCGACACCTCGACCGTGAGCTTGACCGCCACGCCTTCGGTGTCCGAGGGTGGGACCATCGTCTACACCGCCACGGTGACCGCACCGGTCACTGGCTCCGCCGTCGTGGTAACTCTGGCAAATGGGCAAACCATCACCATCCCGGTCGGGCAAAGCTCCGGTACCGCCACGGGCGCCGTGACCAATGACGTCTATCAAGGCCACGCGGCTGTTACCAACAGCATTACCAACGTCAGCGGCGGCAACTACGAGAATCTGGTGGCTGACAATACCCCGGTCAGCACCACCGTCAATGATGTGCAGGACACCACCTCGGTCTCGCTGTCAGCAACGCCGAGCGTTGCCGAAGGTGGCCAGATCGTGTACACCGCGACCCTGACCAATGCTGCACAGTCGCCAGTGACCGTGACCCTGAGCAATGGCCAGACCATCACCATCGGTGCCAACCAGACCACTGGCAGCGTTGCGTTCGCCACGCACGGCGACAACCCGTACCTCGATGCCGGACAGGTCAGTGCCAGCATTACCAATGTATCGGGCGGCAACTTCGAAAATCTGGTAGTCAACAGCACGCCAGCGGTGACCAACGTCACCGACACCGTCGACACTTCGACCGTGAGCCTGACCGCCACGCCATCGGTGGCAGAGGGCGGCACCATCGTCTACACCGCCAGCGTGACCGCGCCGGTTACTGAATCTGCGGTAGTGGTGACCCTGGCCAATGGGCAAACCATCACCATCCCGGTCGGCCAAAGCTCCGGTACCGCCACGGGTGCCGTGACTAACGACGTCTATCAAGGCCACGCGGCGGTCACCAACAGCATCACCAGCGTCAGCGGCGGAAACTACGAAAACCTGATTGCCAACCAGGCGCCTGTCAGCACCGCCGTTACCGATGTCCAGGACACCACGACCGTCTCGCTGACGGCGACGCCCAGCGTGGCCGAAGGTGGGCAGATCGTTTACACCGCCACTCTGACCAATGCTGCGCAGTCGGCGGTTACAGTCGCGCTGAGCAATGGCCAGACCATCACCATCGGCGCCAATCAGACCTCTGGGAGCGTCGCCGTTGCCGCGCCAGCCGATGATCCGTACCTCGACGCCGGACAGGTCAGCGCACGGATCACCAATGTCTCGGGTGGCAACTTCGAAAACCTGGCGATCAACAGCACGGCGGCAGTCACCACTGTCAGTGATACCATCGACACCTCTACCGTTACGCTAACCGCGACCCCATCTGTGACCGAAGGCGGCACCATCGTCTACACCGCCACGGTGAATGCGCCGGTCACCGGTAGCCCGGTCGTAGTCGGCTTGGCCAATGGGCAAACCATCACCATCCCAGTCGGGCAGTCCTCCGGTACCGCCACGGGTGCCGTCACCAACGATGTCTACCAAGGCCACGCGGCAGTTACCAACAGCATTACCAGCGTCAGCGGCGGCAATTACGAGAACCTGGTCGCCAACCAGGCACCGGTCAGCACCTCCGTTACCGATGCCCAGGACACCACTAGCGTCACCCTGACCGCCACGCCGACCGTGGCGGAAGGCGGCACCATTATCTAC
>NZ_BCBG01000008.1:0-21497 GCF_001320485.1 Pseudomonas sp. NBRC 111130 | reverse complement strand
CATGCCCGCGAAGAGCCCGGAACAGGCGATACAAGCCTTACAGGCTGAAATCACCCTCAGCCGCCAGCTCGCTCAGCGGCCGACGCGGGCTCGGCACTTCACGCGCCTGCAGCGCTTCATCCAGGCTGGCCTTGTCGCCCAGCTTGCCGATCGCCACCATGGCATGCAGTTGGTAACCTTCCGGAATCTTCAGCTCCTGGCGCGCCAGTGCCTGGTCGAAGCCGGCCATGCCGTGGGTGTGCCAGCCGCTGATGCTGGCCTGCAACGCAAGGTGGCCCCAGGCCGAACCGGTATCGAAGGTGTGCCACAGCGCCGGCTTTTCTTCGCTGGCGCCTGGCGCCGCGAAGGTGGTCTTGGAGATGATCAGCACCAGCGCCGAAGCCTGCTGCGCCCAGCTGCGGTTGAACGGGACCAGCAGGTTCAGGTAACGCTCCCAGCTCGGCGTGTCGCGGCGCGCATAAAGGAAGCGCCACGGTTGCGAGTTGTAGGCCGACGGCGCCCAGCGTGCCGCTTCGAGGAAACTCAACAGGGTCTCTTCGCTGATCGGTTCGGCGGTGAAGGCACGCGGCGACCAGCGGTTGATGAACTGCTCGTTGATGGCGTAATCGGCAATGCGGGGGGTGGCGCTCATGGCGGCTCCTGCAAGTGGATGGCAAAGCATGCACGCTACTGCGTCCGCCTGGCACTGACAAGCGGTCTGGCGTTGCCGAAGGCCAGGCTCTAGACTGGCGCCGCCGCGCCCCGCGGCCCGAACAAGACTGCAGGAAACCCTTGTGATGATCGCTGACAGCGCGCCGTTCTGGCGGCGCAAGACCCTCGAACAACTCAGCCCGCAAGAGTGGGAGTCGCTGTGTGACGGCTGCGGCCTGTGCTGCCTGCAAAAGCTCGAGGACGAAGACGACAACAGCGTCTACTACACGCGCATCGCCTGCAAGCTGCTCGACCTCGATACTTGCCAGTGCAGCGACTACCCCAATCGCTTCGCCCATGTGCCCGATTGCATCCAGCTCACCCCTGGCAAGGCCGACCAGTTCAAATGGCTGCCGAGCACCTGTGGGTATCGCCTGGTCAGCGAGGGCAAGGACTTGCCCGACTGGCATCACCTGGTGTGCGGCGACCGCAAACAGGTGCATGAACAGCGCATATCGCAATCGGGGCGTATGCTCAGTGAACATGATGTCGACGAAGACGACTGGGAAGACCATCTGATTTTCCGCGCCAGCTGAACGCGCCACCCGCGTCGCCTCTGAGGAACAAGGAGTTTCGGTATGCGTTGCCTGTTGTTGCTGCTCCTCGGGCTTGTGGCCTGCTCGCCGGCCTGGGCAAAAAAGGTCGACCTCGATTACCAGGTACGCCTGCTGCCTGCCAATGGCCAGGCCGAAGTGCGCCTGACCCTGGCCGAAGGCAGCGCCGTGCGCAGCCTGGATTTCGACCTGGGCACGGCCGGTGCCTACAGTGGTTTCCAGGCCGATGGCCAGTGGCAGCAGCAGGGCGAGCGTGGCGTTTGGCACCCGGCGAACGGCAAGACCAGCCTCAGCTACCGGGTAAAACTGGACCAGAAGCTGCGCAGCGGTGCCTACTCCTCCCGCATCACCCCGCATTGGGCGCTGTTCCTCGGCGACCAGTTGGTGCCGCCTGCGCACCTCGATCAGCAGGACGGTACCGAGCTGGTGGCACGCCTGACGGTCGACTTGCCTGAAGGCTGGAACAGCATCGAGACGCCCTGGCCACGCATCGGCAAGGACAAGTTCCGGATCGACAACGTGTCCCGACTGTTCGACCGCCCGACCGGCTGGATGCTTGCGGGGAACCTTGGCAGCCGCCGCGCCCGCCTCGGCGAAACCGACGTCACCGTTGCCGCGCCGGTCGGGCAGGGTATGCGACGGATGGACAGCCTGACCCTGATGACCTTCGTCTGGCCGCAATTGCAGGCCGTGTTCCCGCGCAACCCGGCCAAGCTGCTCCTGGTGGGTGCCCGTGATGGCATGTGGCGCGGAGCGACGGCGGCGCAGGGTTCGATCTACTTGCACAGCAGTCGGCCAATGGTCAGTGAGAATGGCAGCAGCCTGTTGTTGCGCGAACTGGTGCAGCTGTTTGCGCAGATTCGTGTACGTGACAACAGCGACTGGCTGGGCCAGGGCCTGACCGAATACTACGCCACCGAGCTGCTGCGCCGTGCCGGCGGCATCAGCGATGACCGTTATGAGGTAGGGCAGGCACGTTTGCAGAAACTGGGCGGCCAGGTCTCCCAACTGCGTGCCGAGCACGCCAGCCCGGCTCAGGTTGCCCGGGGGGTGATGCTGCTGCAGGCACTGGACAAGGAAATCCGTATCCATACCCAGGCCAAGCGGTCGCTGGACGATGTCACCCGCGCACTGATGCGCCTGCCCAGTGTGAGCACCGAAGAATTCGTGCAGATCAGCGAGAATGTGCTTGGGCGCCGCTCCGAGGTGCTGCAAAGCAAGGCACTGCGCTAGCCTGTTGCGGCCTCTTCGCGGGCATGCCCGCTTGTATGGTTAGACTTGAAGGGGTGGTGGGACTAAATGCCCGATTCTGACTGTTCGCAGCAGTACAGACCGTGGGAGACATCGCCCCACCCCTTCCACCAAAGCGCCGATAAAGAATGCATCGTTTGCAAGCGACGATAGAAGCAAGCCAGCGCCTCTTGGTGAAACCCCTTCAAGCCGAAAAACCATAACGTGAGGAGCCGCCCATGGCAATGCAGGTAGGAAAGTTGATTGTGGGTGCGGATGTCGCAAAAGCTGAGCTGGTTATCCACCACGATGATCGCGATGAAATTATCAGACTGAAAAACTCCAAACCCGAAATCAAACGCTGGCTGAAACAGCAGCCCCTCAATACTGCAATTGCTGTTGAGGCGACCAATGTCTCCCACTGACAGAGTGCGAGATCTCACGGCAGCGTTGTACTTGTGGGAGCGGGCGCATCGAACCGTCGCGAAGGGGCCGCCGGTGCAGGCGTCACAAGACTCAGCTGCCCGTCAAAGGGTCCTTGCCGGTCACTGTCACCCCCTGGGTAGCCGCCTCGGCACTGGTCTTGAGTTCCTTCAGCTGGGCGGCACTGCGCTCGATATCCGAACGCAGGCGGTGATATTCCTGGCGGTGCCGTTGCCACCAGGCCTTGGTCGCGCAATGGCCGCTGACTCCCCGGGCTACCGCCAGGCCGCCCGCCACCATCTGCAGCAACCCGATCAGGCCCCCGTGGCGCATGCCCTTGGTGAACATCAAGGCGCCGCCTGCCAGTGAGCCGGCGCGTTCCAGCCCCTGGACATTGTGTTCCCGTGTAGCCCTGGAATGAATATCGAGCATGGCAAACCCTCCGTGTGAAGTGTTAACAGCTGACCAGCAGCCGTGAACGACCGTTCATTTGGTTTGCCCAGCGGGCTCGCGCAAGCGTGCACACGCAGTCGGCTATTTGAACTTGGGGCCTGAGCGGGTATTGAGCCCTTTGGCCATGCGGTCATACAGCACCACATTCACCGTCGCGGCGAGGTTCATGCAGCCTTCGGTGGGGATGTAGATGGTCTCTTCACACCAGCCCCGCACGGCTTCGCTCAACGAGCCATCCTCAGGCCCGAAGATATAGATCGCCCGATCAGGGTGGGTGTATTCAGGTAGCGGCCGTGCGCCGTCCACCAGCTCCACCGCTACCGGCGTGCAACCCAAGGGGATGATGCGTTGCAGGTCGTCGATGCCGATCAGCGGGATGTCATAGTGCACCCGCTTGGTGTCGGTGACGAAGTCACGCGCGCGCTCATAGCGCTTGCCAGTGTAGAACACCGAGTTGACGCCGTAGCAACCCGCTGCACGCATCACCGAACCGACGTTCTCCGCGGACTTTGGGTTGAACAGGCCGATGCAGCTGTACCGTTTGTTTGCCACGTGCCGGGGCCTTTCGCGAAAAAAAGAGCGCGATTATACGGGCTTGCCGGCAGCAGCGGGGGTTGGTGTGACGGTCAGTCTTTTTTCAGCATGCCTGCCAGCCCGGCGAACGGGTTGTGGGTGGCCTTGGCGATGCTTGGGGTGCTGGTCGAGCCTTCGCTGAAGTACTGCTGGTCGGTATAGCGCGAGTGCTCGTTGTCGTGGCAGTACAGGCACAGCAGCTCCCAGTTGGAGCCGTCCTGCGGGTTGTTGTCGTGATTGTGGTCGCGGTGGTGCACGGTCAGCTCGCTCAGGCGCTTGCCGGAAAATTCGCGGGCGCAGCGGCCGCACACGTGCGGGTACATTTTCAGGGCTTTGTCGCGGTAGCCCATCTCCTTGTCGCGCTTGGCGTCGGCGAGGATGCGATCGAGGCGGGCGGTGGCGGCGGAGGTGGAAGCCGAACTCATGGTGTTTCCTTTGTTCTGATCAGGCAGATGACGGTTATGCCATTGAGTCTAGCGCGCTTGCAGGGCAGGCGGACAGGCGAAAACTCGAATATCGGCGTAGCCTGTAGAGAGGTTCCCGACAGGAGGTTGCTGATGTTTCATGCGATCCTCGCCGCGCTGCTGATGGCCGCCATGCCCCGGGCTGAAGCGGCAGGCACGCCCCCACGGCTGAACACCCCGGTACCCGGAGCGCCGGGCACGCCAACGCCCACGCCTTACCCGCAGATCACCCCGAGCATCCCGCCCAAGGCCTACGACAGCAAGCCAGGCGCGCCGCTGCTGCCGCCGATGCCGGTGCCAGGGCCGCCCAAGGACCAGGACTTGCCTGGGTTGCACCAGGAACCGGCGAAACCGCCGGCGCAGGATGATTGACTGATGGGAATGCGTTCGCTGTGCGATCCTGGGGCTGCTTTGCAGCCCTTTCGCGACACAAGGCCGCTCCTACAAAGAGAACGCGATCTCCTGTAGGAGCGGCCTTGTGTCGCGAAAGGGGCGCAAAGCGCCCCCGGCAATCTCAAGCAATACCCAACTCGCCAAACACGAACGCATATTCCAGCGCCACATCGCGCAGCCCCTGGTACCGCCCGCTCATCCCGCCATGCCCGGCGCCCATCTCGGTCTTGAGCAGCAGCAGGTTGTCGTCGGTCTTGCGCGTGCGCAAGCGCGCCACCCACTTGGCCGCCTCCCAGTACTGCACGCGGCTGTCGTTGTAGCCGGCCACCACCAGCATGGCCGGGTAGGCCTGGGCGCGGACATTCTCATAGGGCGCATAGGCCTTGATGCGCGCATACACCTCGGGCTCCTCGGGGTTGCCCCATTCGTCGTACTCGGTGACGGTCAGCGGCAGTTCGGGGTCGAGCATGGTGTTGAGCACGTCGACGAACGGTACCTCGGCGATGGCGCAGCGGAACAGCTCTGGGCGCAGGTTGAGCACGGCGCCGATCAGCAGGCCGCCGGCGCTGCCGCCGCTGATCGCCAAGCGCTGCGGGGCGGTCACACCCTCGGCGATCAAGTGTTCGGCACAGGCGATGAAGTCGCTGAAGGTGTTGTGCTTGTGGGCCTGCTTGCCGGCGCGGTACCAGGCTTCTCCCAGCTCGCCGCCGCCGCGCACGTGGGCGATGGCGAAGGCCACGCCGCGTTGCAGCAGGCTCAGGCGGGCGTGGGAGAACCACGGGTCGAGGCTTTCGCCGTAGGCGCCATAGCCATACAGGTAGAGCGGCACGGTCTTGCCCAGGTCTTCGCGGCGGCGCACCAGGCTGATCGGTACCTGGGTGCCGTCCGGCGCCGTGGCCCACAGGCGCTGGCTGACGTAGTCGTCGGCGTCGAACTGGCCGAGCACCGGGGTCTGCTTGAGCACCTGCTGGGCGCCCGTGGCCAACTCCAGCTGGCGCACCTGGGCCGGGCGGTTGAGCGCTTCGTAGCGCAGGCGTACGCGGCGGCTGGCGAACTCCAGGCTGTCCTGCACGTACAGGCTGTAGGCCGCATCGGGCAACTCCACCCGGTAAGGGGCCAGCCCCTGCGGGCGCACTTCGATGATCGGCAGGCCGCCTTCGCGCAGGCTCAGGGTCAGTGCCTCGGCATTCAGGCTCAGGCCTTCGAGCATGATGTCGTCGCGGTGCGCCACCAGTACCTGCCACTGGTCGCGGCTGGGCACCGGGGTGGCCGGTGCATGGCAGAGTGCGAAGTTGATGCCGTCCTGGTTGGTGCGGATGAACCAGCGCCATTGGCCGTCGAGTTGGCCGTGGTCGGGGAAGTACTCGTGGCCCTCGACCCGTGGCGCCAGGCAGGTGAACGGCGCGTGTGGCGTTTCGGCGTCGAGCACCCAGGCCTCGCTGGTGGTCTTGCTGTTGAGCAGCAGCACCAGCTGGCGCTCGGAGCTGGTGCGGTAGCAGTGCAGGAAGAACCGACCGTCGGCCTCTTCGAAGACCGTGCTCGCACCCGCTTCGCCGAGGGTATGGCGGCGCAGGCGCCAGGGCCGATGGGTATCGTCCAGCTCGGCGAAGAACAGCGTCTGGCTGTCGTTGGCCCAGGTCATGCTGCCGTCACAGTCGGCGAAGGGCAGGGCGGTCAGGTGACCGCTGCTCAGGTCCTTGACGTACAGCGTGTAGATTTCATCGCCGCTGGTGTCGAGGCTGTAGGCCAGTCGGCGGTGGTCCGGGCTGACGCTGAACGCGCCCAGCGACAGGAAGCCGCCGTTGGCCAGGGCATTGGGGTCGAGCAGCAGTTGTTCCTGGCTTTCATCGACCGTGTTGGAGTCGTCCGCCGGGCGTGGGCAGCGGTAGTGGCGCGGGTACTCGTCGCCTGCGGTGGTGCGGGTGTAGTAGAGGTAGGGGCCCCAGGGCGAGGGCAGCGACAGGTCGGTTTCGAGAATGCGGCCCTTGATCTCTTCGAACAACTGCTCGCGCAACGCTGCCTGGTCGGCCAGGCAGGCTTCCTGATAGGCGTTTTCCGCCTGCAGGTAATCGAGCACTTCCTGGGTGTCGCGCTGTTGCAGCCAGGCGTAGGGATCAGTGGCCTGGTCCTGGCGGGCAATGGGGGGCTGAGGTTTGGTTGGCATCGGGGATCTCTTGGCCGGGACAGGGAGACGCTGTCTGCGCCCTGAAAAGTGTTTATCATAGGCATCTCTTTGCCTGGCTTGCACGAACACCATGATCGAGAACGACTACACCTTCGCCTGGGGCCTCTACGCTGTCGCCGCCCTGGGTTGCCTGCTGGTGGGCTTCAAACTCACCGGCTGGATGTGGCGCTGGCTGCGTGAACCGCTGCGGGTGATCCTGGCGGTGCTGCTGCTGACCCCGACCATCGTCGACCCGGTCAAGGACAGCTTCGCCCCGGCAATTGCCATCACCGCCCTGGACCTTGCGTTCAAGGTCGGCAACAACGCCTGGCGGGCGATTTCCGATTTCGCCATGTACGGCATGATCGCTTTTGCCTTGTACATTGTCTTCGTGCTGATCCGCTGGCCGCTGGAAAAACGCGCCCGCGAGCGCCGCGCGCAGACCGAAGCCGCCGCCCAGCGCCGTGCGGCCGAGGACAATGCGGTCATCGCGGCGGCGCCCATGGCCGCCGAGCGCAATGATCGCTACCGCGATGCCCCGCCACCTGCCGTGCCGGGCGGCGGCCGCGGCCGGGTCGAGCCACGCCTGTAAGCGGAGCCACCATCATGTGCGAACTTTTGGGCATGAGTGCCAACGTCCCGACCGACATCGTCTTCAGCTTCACCGGGCTCATGCAGCGCGGCGGGCGTACCGGCCCGCACCGTGATGGCTGGGGCATCGGCTTCTACGAAGGGCGCGGCCTGCGCCTGTTCCAGGACCCGGCCGCGAGCAGTGAATCGGAGGTGGCCAACCTGGTGCAGCGCTACCCGATCAAGAGCGAAGTGGTGATCGGCCATATCCGCCAGGCCAACGTCGGCCGGGTGTGCCTGTCCAACACGCACCCGTTCGTGCGTGAAATGTGGGGCCGCAACTGGTGCTTCGCGCACAATGGCCAACTGGGCGACTTCAGGGGCGAAGCGACCTTCTATCGCCCGGTGGGCGACACGGACAGCGAGGCGGCCTTCTGCGATTTGCTCAACCGCATTCGTGCGGCGTTCCCCGAGCCGGTCGAGGTGGAACAGCTGCTGCCGGTGCTGGTCGAAGCCTGTGCCGAGTACCGTGGCAAGGGCGTGTTCAACTGCTTGCTCAGCGACGGCGACTGGTTGTTCTGTTTCTGTTCGACCAAGCTGGTACACATTACCCGGCGTGCGCCTTTTGGCGCCGCCCGCTTGAAGGATGTCGACCTGATCGTCGATTTTCACACCGAAACCACGCCCAATGACGTAGTCACGGTGATCGCCACCGAGGCCTTGACCGAGAACGAGACCTGGCGGCGCTACGAGCCCGGCCAATGGGGGCTGTGGCGGCACGGCGAGTGCGTTTCGCAAGGCCAGAGCTAAGGACGCTGCATGTTCAGAAGTTACCTGCGGTTGCTGTTGTTCACCTTCGGCCTGCTGGCCGGTATCCAGGTGCCCGGGCTGGTCAAGGACTACAGCCAGCGGGCCGAGGCGCATCTGTTCGAGTCACGCCAGGCGCTGGATGGCTTCAGGCAGACTGCCGAGCGCTTCTTCAACGGTGATCTGCAGGCGCTGTTGCGGCATTACCGGACCAGTGACGACCCGGTGTTCCTCAGTGATGCCAACAGCATCGAAAGCCTGCTGATCCGCAACCAGTTGCTGGAAGACGAGTGGCAGGCGCTGCAAGGCTCGTGGGTGAGCCGCACCTGGCATGTGCTGGTGCAGCCGGAGCCGCAGCTGCGTGAAGAGACGCTCAAGGGCTACAGCTACCAGATTCTGCTGGTGCCCGAAGCGATCGGCTGGGGCGTCGGGGCCGGGTTTGTGCTGGCCTTCGTGGTCGAGAGCCTGTTGCTGGGTATTGGCTGGGTGATCCTGGGTGGGCGGCGCAAGGCGGTGAAAGAGAGCTGGCGCTGATGTTTTCGCCTTGAGTTTTGCGGCGCTCGATCTCCCAGGCGCTACAACGCTCAAGGCGAACCCTGAGAAACCAACACAATCCGCTGCCCACCCACATCCCGCGCATACCGCTCCAGCACCTGCCGGCACACGCCGACCACCTCATCCACCAACGCCACCCCGGTCTGCCAGGCCACCACCAGTTCCAGGCTCGGCGGTGGCTGCAGGCCTTCCAGCAGCACCAGCTCACCCCGGCTCAGCTCAGCATCCACCAAGGCCGGTGGCAAGGCGCCAATCCCGAAACCATCACGCAACAACCGGGTAATAGCCGCCACCGAGTTCACGCAGTTCAACCGCGGCGCTTCGGCCCCGGCACCCTGCAGCAGGCTGAGCACTTCCTGGTGCGGCCGCGAGTTCTTCGAGAAGGTGACAATCCGCTCGCGCCCCAGCTCGGCCAGCGAGGCGAAATCGCGGTGGTACACGGAGCCTGCCGCCACCACCCAACCCATCGGGTAGCGCGCCAGGTCCTGGCTACGGATCGATTGCTCGCGCAGCAGGTCGGTCTGCACGATCACGTCGAGAAAGCCCTTCTGCAACTGCTCACGCAGGTTCAGCGCGGTGTCTGCGACCAGTTCGATCTCCACCTGCGGGTAGCGCTCGGTCAATTCCGCTACCAGCGCGCTCATCCAGGTGTGGATCACCGTGTCCATCACCCCGATGCGAATGTGCCCGACCTTCGCCCGATCGCTGTCCAGCGACTGCTTCATCGCCTTGGCCGTGTCGAGCATGCGCTCGGCGTACTCCAGCACTTTGCTGCCTTCCGGTGTCAGGCTGACACCACGGGAGTCACGCAGCAGCAGCTTCACGCCAAGGTCGGCCTCCAGCGCGGCGATGCGGCTGGAGACCGAAGCCTGGGTGGTGAACAGCTTCTCCGCGGTCAGGCGGAAGCTCTTGAGCCGAGCGACCCAGACGAAGGTTTCGAGGAAGCGAAGGTTCATGATCAGTTTTTCTTGTTCCAGACCGGCGGTTTTTCTCGTTGGACTCAGGCCGCACGGCCTCTGAACATGAGGCCCAGGCCGCGACGCCCGACGTCGCCCGTAAAACAATACCAACAAGCCGAGGCAAGCATGAACCCAAGCGGCGTGCAGCAGCAGGTGCAATCCCCCCCTTCGACCGGGCCGTTCGCCTGGTACCGCGATATCGACCCCCAGCAACGGCGTACATTCTGGAGCTGCAAGATCGGCTATGGCCTGGACGGCATGGACACCCAGATGCTCAGTTTCGTCATCCCGACCCTGATCATGCTGTGGGGCATCAGCACTGCCGAAGCCGGTCTGATCCACACCAGCACGCTGATTGCCTCGGCCATCGGTGGCTGGGTCGCTGGCATCCTCTCCGACCGCATCGGCCGGGTGCGCACCTTGCAATTGACGGTGCTGTGGTTCGCCTTTTTCACCTTCCTCTGCGGCTTTGCCCAGAACTACGACCAGTTGCTGATCGCCCGCACCTTGATGGGCTTCGGTTTCGGTGGCGAGTGGACCGCCGGCGCCGTGCTGATCGGCGAGGTGATCCGGGCCCAGGACCGTGGCAAGGCAGTGGGCATGGTGCAGTCGGGCTGGGCCCTGGGCTGGGGGCTGACGGCGGTCCTGTATGCGCTGCTATTCTCCTGGCTGCCGGCCGAGCAGGCCTGGCGTGCGCTGTTCCTGCTGGGGCTGGTGCCAGCGATCTTCGTGATCTTCGTCCGTCGCCTGGTAAAGGACCCGGAGGTCTATCGTCAGGCCAAGGACGAGGAGAAGGCCGAGGCGCCCTCGCATTTCTACGAGATCTTCGCCCCCGGCATGCTCTGGACCACCGTGCGCGCCTCACTGCTGACCACCGGCGCGTTGGGTGGCTACTACGCCATCACCTCGTGGCTGCCGACGTTCCTCAAGAACGAGCGAGGCCTGAGCGTGCTGGGCACGGGCGGCTACCTGGCGATGGTGATCGTCGGGTCCTACATCGGTTATGTGGTCAGCGCCTACCTGTCCGACCTGCTGGGGCGCAAGAAGAACTTCATCCTGTTCGCGGTGGGCTCGTTCATCATCGTGCTGCTGTATACGCAGATGCCGGTCAGTGACAGCGTGATGCTGTGGCTCGGGTTCCCATTGGGCTTCTTTGCCTCGGGCATCTTCAGTGGCATGGGCGCGTTTCTTACAGAGCTGTTCCCGACTCGGGTACGTGGTTCGGGGCAGGGCTTCTGCTACAACGTCGGCAAGATCATCGCTGCGCTGTTCCCGCTGCTGATCGGCTTGCTCGGCGAAAAGATCCCTTTGGGCCTGGGTATCGGCGTGTTCTCTGCGGTGTCTTATGGCGTGGTGATCGTGGCGGCGCTGAGCCTGCCGGAAACCCGCGGCAAACAACTCCAGGCGCGCTAAGGTAGGCCTATGAACATCGACACGGGAGCACGTCAGGTGAAACCCCTGCTACTCAATTGCGACATGGGCGAAAGTTACGGCAGCTGGCACATTGGCCTGGATGCCGAGGTGATGCCCTATATCGACTGCGCCAACATCGCCTGCGGCTACCACGCCGGCGACCCGGGCATCATGCGCCGCACCGTGGCCATGGCGCTGGAGCACGGCGTGACCATCGGCGCTCACCCGGCCTATCCGGACCTGGTCGGCTTTGGCCGCCGCTCCATGGCCTGCAGCCCGGAAGAAATCCGCGACCTGCTGCATTATCAGATCGGTGCCCTGGACGGCATCTGCAAGGTGCTCGGCGGCCGCGTGGCCTATGTGAAGCCCCACGGCGCGTTGTACAACGACATGATGGCCGACCCGCTCAAGCTGCGCACCGTGCTGGAAGCCGTGGCGGCCTATGGCAGCGGCCTGCCGCTGATGCTCATGGCCACTGCCGACAACCGCGGGGCCCAGGCCCTGGGCGATGAAATTGGCGTACCGCTGTGGTTCGAAGCTTTCGCCGACCGCGCCTACACCGCCAGCGGTCACCTGGTCTCACGGCGTCTGCCGGGCGCGGTGCACCATGACCCGGCGCTGGTGGTCGAGCAGGCCCTGCGCCTGGCCCGCGGTGAAACCCTGGTGGCGGATGATGGCAGTGCGTTGCAGTTGGCCGCAAGCACCCTCTGCGTGCATGGCGACAACGCCAGCTCGGTGGCGGCCGTGCGGCAGATTCGCCAGGCCCTCGATGCGCTGGGGGCGTGATGAAGCTGCGTATCGAAGTCGTGGCCATCGACAGCCTGATGGTGCGCCTGTTCGACCGTATCGACGAAGCCAACATGCCGTGGATGCTTGCCGCCAGCCAGCGCCTGAGCGCGGCGTTCGGCGAGCACTTGGTCGATCTGGTGCCGTCCTACACCACGCTGATGGTGCAGTTCGATCTGCCACCGGGTGAGGCGCGGGCGTTGATCACCCAGGCGCTGGAGGGCTTGCAGCCGGACACCGGCAGCGCTGGCCGGCGCCATGAAATCCCGGTGTGGTACGACGCCAGCGTCGGCCCGGAGCTGCCCGTACTGGCAGCGCGCAGCGGGCTGAGCGAAGCCGAGGTGATCCGCCTGCACAGCGAACGCGAGTACCCAGTATTCGCCCTTGGCTTCGCCCCCGGCTTCGG
Organism: Pseudomonas sp. NBRC 111130; assembly: GCF_001320485.1. Classification (NCBI taxonomy): domain Bacteria; kingdom Pseudomonadati; phylum Pseudomonadota; class Gammaproteobacteria; order Pseudomonadales; family Pseudomonadaceae; genus Pseudomonas; species Pseudomonas sp. NBRC 111130. Next base: position 9,057 of record NZ_BCBG01000008.1, on the reverse strand, counting down.
CTTCATGGGGCTGGTCGACGAACGTCTGGCCAGCCCGCGGCTGAGCACCCCGCGCAAGCGCGTGGCGGCGGGCAGCGTGGGCATTGCCGAACGCCAGACGGCGGCTTACCCCGCGATATCGCCCGGCGGCTGGAACCTGATCGGGCGCACACCGGTGCGCCTTTTCGATCGCGAACGCGAGGGTTATAGCCTGCTGCAACCGGGCGACCGGGTGCGCTTCGTGGCTGTGTCGCGTGAAGAGTTCCTGGCCTTGGGCGGCGATGTGGAGGCGCAAGGATGAAGCAGTTGAAGATCGAAGCCAGTACTGCCCTGTGCCAGATGCAGGATGCCGGGCGTTTTGGCGTGCGTCACCTGGGCGTGACCCAGGGCGGGGCGCTGGACTGGGTGGCGATGCACTGGGCCAACTGGCTGCTGGGCAACCCGCTGGGGGCGCCGGTGGTCGAGGTGGCGCTGGGTGGCTTTGCGCTGGTGGCCGAGCAGGATTGTGTGCTGGCGCTGGCCGGGGCTGACCTGGATGCACAGGTGGATGATCAGCCGCTGCTACCGTGGCGCAGCTTCGTTCTGGCTAAGGGGCAGCGCTTGACCCTGAAGCAGCCAAAGCAAGGTGTGCGGGCGTATCTGGCAGCTCCGGGCGGGTTTGTCGGTGAGGATGTGCTGGGTAGCTGTGCCACGGTCGTGCGCGAGGAACTGGGGGGGATCGATGGGCGAGGGGCAGCGCTGGGGAAAGGGCAAGTGCTCTCTTTTGCCGGTGGTTCGCCGGCCTTGCGCGAAGTCCCGGTCGACATGCGCCCGAGCTATGTGGCCAAGCCCGTGCTCGACCTGGTGATGGGCGCACAGATCGGTGATTTCAGCGGGACCAGCCTGTTCGAGGCGTTCAACCGTGACTGGACGCTGGACAGTCGCGCCGACCGCATGGGTATCCGTTTGCTGGGGCCAGAGCTGATCTATCAGGGCGCGCCAATGATTTCCGAAGGGATTCCGCTGGGTGCGGTGCAGGTGCCGCCGGACGGGCAGCCGATCGTGTTGCTCAACGACCGGCAGACCATTGGCGGTTATCCGCGGCTGGGGGCGTTGACGCCGTTGGCGTTGGCGCAGTTGGCGCAGTGCATACCGGGGGCGGTGGTGCGGTTTAGGGCGGTGGTGCAGGGGGAGGCGTGGCGGGAGCAGCAGGCATATCTGAAACGTTGGTGTTAAACCTGGCAGCCGCTTCGCGGCGTTGCCCGCTAAAGGAAGGTGTAAGCAATTTCCCAGGACAGGTAGCGACTTGAAACTGGTAATTTTGTCAGTTGTGGGGCTGCCTCTACTTTCTCATCATGAAAATTGGCGGTTACTTCACCGGTGAGTGCGGATGAGAACGGTAGATGATGTGAGTTTGGCATATTGCCCTTTTGGCTATCGTCGTACCCAAGTGGGTCGACTGTTGCTTGCATTCAATGCTGAGCGTTGGTGTGAGCTGATAGGCGCTTATATGCTGGGAAATGGAGTGCGGGCCTATAGTCCAACGCTCAAGCGATTTAAATCACCGGATAGCCTGAGTCCATTTGAGAGAGGCGGTATCAATAGTTACTCCTATTGTGGTGGCGATCCCGTGAACCGTAGCGATCCCTCGGGTAGAATGTTTAAATCTGCACATTATAAGTACAGATCTAATACGTTTGTCGATGTGCATCGCAGGGAGCTATATGGTACGAATCTGAAGCAAAAGTATCTGATGAAGCTTGATGAAATGGATAATAAACAGATGGGCTCTTTTTTGAAGAGTGGCGAACCCTTAGCATTGGATGGTCTTCAGAGGGTTACCCGCAATGCGTTTTTGGCTTCAACATCCTCGTCTGCTAAGTTGCCAAGTGTTGGGCTATTAAAGTCAGATGCAGACTTTATTGCGGATAATATAGTTTTTTACCGGCGCAGGATGGAAATTCATCAGCAGATGTCGCGCATTCCGGAGTATCAGGAAACTAAACGTGCTATGGAAATTGGAGTGGAGAGATTTCGAGTAATTGCCGAGAGGCGCTTGGGCGCACTTCAAGGAAAAGAAGTTATCGATAGCGGGGATCCCGAGTTTACCTGGCTTTCTGAGGTTATAAGCGCACTGCGTTTGGCTGACTAATGAGCAAGCCTGCTGTTGTTCAACAGGCTTGCCTGTTTCATTTCGACAAATAGCGCATCCCGTCCTCCAACCCCTGCAAGGTCAGCGGATACATCTTGTCCTCGATCAGATCCCGCACCAGGTGGGTCGATGCGGTGTAGTCCCAGGCCTGTTTCGGATACGGGTTGATCCAGATGATCTTCTTGAATTTCTCCATGAAGCGCTGCATCCACACATACCCGGCTTCTTCGTTCCAGTGCTCGACGCTGCCCCCCGGTTGGGTGATCTCGTACGGCGCCATGGCCGCATCACCGACGAACACCACTTTGTAGTCGTCGCCGTACTTGTGCAGCAGGTCGAAGGTGGAGAAGCGCTCGGATGTGCGGCGCAGGTTGTTCTTCCATACCGACTCGTACACGAAGTTGTGGAAGTAGTAGTACTCCAGGTGCTTGAACTCGGTCTTGCAGGCCGAGAACAGTTCTTCGCAGACCTTGATATGCGCGTCCATCGAACCGCCGATGTCGAACAGCAACAGCAGTTTCACCGTGTTGCGCCGTTCCGGGCGCATCTGGATGTTCAGCAACCCGGCGTCACGCGCGGTATGGTCGATGGTGCCGTCGATGTCGAGTTCTTCGGCGGCGCCTTCGCGGGCGAACTTGCGCAGGCGGCGCAGGGCCAGCTTGATGTTGCGCGTGCCCAGTTCGACCTGGTCGTCGAGGTTCTTGTACTCGCGCTGGTCCCAGACCTTGACGGCCTTGCCCTGGCGCTTGCCTGCCTCGCCGACGCGGATGCCTTCGGGGTTGAACCCGCCCGAGCCGAACGGGCTGGTGCCACCGGTGCCGATCCACTTGTTGCCACCGGCGTGGCGTTCCTTCTGCTCTTCGAGGCGCTTCTTGAACTCCTCGATCAGCTTGTCCAGGCCGCCCAGGGACTGGATCTGTGCACGTTCCTCGTCGGTCAGCGAGCGCTCGAATTCCTTGCGCAGCCATTCATCGGGGATCAGCGCCTCGATGTGCCGGTCGAGGTTTTCCAGGCCTTTGAAGTAAGCGGCGAACGCGCGGTCGAACTTGTCGAAGTGGCGTTCGTCCTTTACCAGGATGGCCCGGGCCAGGTAGTAGAAGGCGTCCATGTCGGCGAACACCACGCCTTTTTGCAGGGCGTGGTGCAGGTCGAGCAGTTCGCGCACCGAAACCGGCACCTTGGCTGCACGCATTTCATTGAACAGGTTGAGCAGCATGGCCCGGCTCCTGTCAGCGGTTGCCGCGCCGGCTCATGAAGGCCAGGCGCTCGAGCAGTTGCACGTCCTGCTCGTTTTTCACCAGGGCACCGGCCAGCGGCGGGATGGCCTTGGTCGGGTCGCGTTCGCGCAGCACGGCTTCGCCGATGTTGTCGGCCATCAGCAGCTTGAGCCAGTCGACCAGTTCGGAAGTGGAGGGCTTTTTCTTCAAGCCCGGCACCTTGCGCACGTCGAAGAACACGTCCAGCGCCTCGCTGACCAGCGACTGGCTGATGTTCGGGTAGTGCACGTCGACGATCTGCTGCAGGGTGCTGCGGTCTGGGAAGGCGATGTAGTGGAAGAAGCAGCGGCGCAGGAAGGCGTCGGGCAGCTCCTTTTCGTTGTTGGAGGTGATGATGATGATCGGGCGCTGCTTGGCCTTGATGGTCTCGTCGATTTCGTAGACGTAGAACTCCATCTTGTCGAGTTCCTGCAGCAGGTCGTTGGGGAACTCGATGTCGGCCTTGTCGATCTCGTCGATCAGCAGGATTACCCGCTCGTCGGCCTCGAAGGCCTCCCACAGCTTGCCTTTCTTCAGGTAGTTGCGCACGTCGTGGACCTTGTCCACACCCAGCTGCGAGTCGCGCAGGCGACTGACCGCGTCGTACTCGTAGAGGCCTTGGTGGGCCTTGGTGGTGGACTTGATGTGCCAGGTGATCAGGCGTGCGCCGAACGAGGCCGCGAGTTGCTCGGCGAGCATGGTCTTGCCGGTGCCGGGCTCGCCCTTGACCAGCAGCGGGCGTTCGAGGGTGATGGCCGCGTTCACCGCCAGTTTCAGGTCGTCTGTGGCGACGTAGTCGCGGGTGCCTTCGAACTTCATGGGGTCTGTCCTCTGCAGGGTGCCTATCGTTTGCCAACGACTATAACGCGGGCCCAGGCAGGTGGAAACGCAGACCCGGTATTCAGTCTCTGAATGGCTCGTCACGAACCTTCAGTCAGACTTGGGCGCTGGCTGTTCATAGCGTGCATTGAACGCCTCGATGAAGCCGTTGCGCAGTATCTGCAAGAACGCCTCGAAACCACTGATGTTCTGCTGGTGCACACTGCCGCTGAGCTCGACGCGGGTGGCGAACTGATTTTTCGGCTGGTTCTTCAGCACGGTCTCGGTGGCACCTACCACCGCTTCCCAGACCGAGCGGAAAAACCCTTTGTCCTTTTCCTCCACGTCCTGCTGCCAGTCGAATACATCGACATCGCGCAGCAGCGGCTTGATGTAGCCATTGAGCCTGCCATTCTCGGCCTGGGCCTCGATCACGACATCCCCGTGCCCGGCATTGAAATCGAACTTGCCATAGGCGCTGGCGAAGTCATTCAGGCGGCGCAATTCGATGCCGGTGGCACGCAGCCGGAATTCGAAATCATCGAAGTCGCTGAACGGGTCGAAGGTGGCGCGGCTTTCTACCCTGGCGTCTCCGGCTATCAGCGCAGTCCCGTCGAAACTGGCATCGCGTCGGCCTTTTTCGTCGCGCACATTGGTCAGGTTGCGGATATCGGCGTTCAGCTGCGTGGCTTTCAGGTCGACCCGTGGCTTGGAGTTGAAATTGCGAAAGGTCAAGGTGCCGTTTTCGATGTGCACCTCGTTCAGGGTGATCGGCAGCAGCTTGTCCAGCTGCTGGCGCCAATCGGTGCCCTGGCCCGTCTGCGAGGCCTGTTTGCTGCCGCCATCGACGAAGTTGAGCACGGGGCGGGCGAACGCCACCTTGGCCACCACGGCTTTGTCGTAGATCAGCGAATGCCAGCTCACCGACAGGTCGATCAACGGTGCCTCCAGGAACGGAACCGGCACCTTGCCGCTGGTCTTGACGATTTTCAGGCCGTTGATCTGATAGGCCCCGCGCCACCAGGCCAGGTCGACATCCGTGACCTGGCCACGGTATTCGCCCATGTCGGCCAGTTTGTCGTTGAGGTAGTCGCGCACCAGATAGGGCAGGGCAACATGCAGTGCCACCAATAGCACGACCAAGCTGGCCAGGCCGATAAACGGCCAGCGATAGCGAGCTTTCATCGCAGGGTTCTCCAAAGCCGGTCGAGCGGTTGACCACGTCGCGCCTGGCTTGGTTCGAACGGGCTTTACGGGGTGCCGGGGCAGGCTTACCCTTGAAGTCTTTCCCTGCTCTTTTCATGTCAAGGACCCTGCCATGAGCCGTATCTACGCAGACAACGCCCATTCCATCGGCAATACGCCGCTGGTACAGATCAACCGCATCGCCCCGCGCGGGGTGACGATCCTGGCCAAGATCGAAGGGCGCAACCCGGGCTACTCGGTCAAGTGCCGGATCGGCGCGAACATGGTCTGGGACGCCGAGAGCAGCGGCAAACTCAAGCCGGGCATGACCATCGTCGAGCCGACTTCGGGCAACACCGGTATCGGCCTGGCGTTCGTCGCCGCCGCCCGTGGCTACAAGCTGATCCTGACCATGCCAGCCTCGATGAGCCTGGAACGCCGCAAGGTGCTCAAGGCGCTGGGTGCAGAGCTGGTGCTGACCGAGCCGGCCAAGGGCATGAAGGGCGCCATCGAGAAGGCCAACGAAATCGTGGCGTCCGACCCTGCCCGTTACTTCCTGCCGGGCCAGTTCGACAACCCGGCCAACCCGGCGATCCACGAAAAGACCACCGGGCCGGAGATCTGGAACGACACCGACGGCGCTGTCGACGTGCTGGTTGCCGGCGTGGGTACCGGCGGCACCATTACCGGCGTGTCGCGCTACATCAAGCACACCCAGGGCAAGTCGATCCTGTCGGTGGCGGTCGAACCGGTGGCTTCGCCGCTGATCAGCCAGACTCTGGCCGGTGAAGAGCTCAAGCCCAGCCCGCACAAGATCCAAGGCATCGGCGCCGGTTTCGTGCCGAAAAACCTCGACCTGTCGATTGTCGACCAGGTCGAGACCGTGACCGATGAAGAGTCCAAGGCCATGGCCATTCGCCTGATGCAGGAAGAAGGCATTCTCTGCGGTATTTCCTGTGGCGCGGCGATGGCAGCCGCGGTGCGTCTGGCCGAAAAACCGGAGATGCAAGGTAAGACCATCGTCGTAATCCTGCCCGACTCGGGCGAGCGCTACCTGTCCAGCATGCTGTTCAGCGACCTGTTCAGCGAGCAGGAAAACCAGCAGTAATCGGCCCTGCCGCTGATCCGGCGCAACATTCGGCGGCCTGGTTCATTGCAAAATCTTCATGAGTGAGATCCCGCCCAGGTTGTTTTTACCTGGGCGGGATGGGTTTATGATGGCCGGATGATTTTTCTGGGAGCTGGCAGCGCTGGCCTGCTCCCACTCCAAGGAGTGTTGCATGACCTTTTCCTTCCTCGCCAAGGCAGGTGTGCTGCTGGTGTTCTTCGGCAGCGTGCTGTACGTGCACCTGCGCGGCAAGGCGCGCCTGCCAGTACTGCGCCAGTTCGTCAACCATTCGGCGCTGTTCGCACCTTATAACAGCTTGATGTACCTTTTTTCCGGGGTGCCGTCCAAGCCCTACCTGGACCGCCAGCGCTTCCCTGAACTGGACGTGCTCAAGGACAACTGGCAGGTGATCCGCGAAGAGGCCATGCGCCTGTTCGACGAGGGGTATATCCGTGCCGCCGAGAAGGACAACGACGCCGGCTTCGGTTCGTTCTTCAAGAAGGGCTGGAAGCGCTTCTACCTGAAGTGGTACGACAAGCCGCTGCCGTCTGCCGAAGCCCTGTGCCCGAAAACCGTCGAGCTGGTCAGTAGCATTCCCAACGTCAAGGGGGCGATGTTCGCCCTGCTGCCCGGTGGCAGCCACCTGAACCCGCATCGCGACCCCTTTGCCGGCTCCCTGCGCTACCACCTGGGCCTGTCGACCCCCAACTCCGACGCCTGCCGCATCTACGTCGATGGTGAGCAATACGCCTGGCGTGACGGCGAAGACGTGATGTTCGACGAGACGTATGTGCACTGGGTCAAGAACGAAACCGACGTGACCCGGGTGATCCTGTTCTGCGACATCGAGCGCCCGCTGAGCAGCCCGCTGATGACCCGCATCAACCGCAAGGTCAGTGCCTTCCTCGGCCGCGCCACCGCACCGCAGAACACCGATGACGAGCGTGTCGGCGGGATCAACCAGGCCTATGCCTGGAGCAAGCGTTTCAGCAACAAGATCAGCAGCCGCATGAAGCAGTTCAAGCGCGCCAACCCCAAGGCCTACCGCATCCTGCGGCCGGTGCTGGCGGTGGTGGTGGCTTATTTCCTGTACCGCTGGTTGTTCTGATTACAGGGCCGGCCTCTTCGCGGGCATGCCCGCTCCCACAAGTACTGTGCAGGTTCCAGATACTGTGGGGGCATGCCCGCGAAGAGGCCGGAACAGGCTATTGCCCAAGCCTGAATTCACCGCTATATTCCGAAACACTTCTCTTCCCCGAAGACCCGATCATGCCAGCCATCCCTTCCACCACATGCTTTGCCATCGCGCCAGTCGCGGGCATGGTCGTGCGTGGCAGCCAGCAGCCGGTCATGATCAGTCACTACCCACCACCTGTCAGTGGCGTCGTAGGCGGCGTAGCTCCGCCTCCTTGCGTGGTCGTACTGGGCTGATCGGCTTCTGGCCGCTCCCCTTCGCACCCGCAACCTACTGAACACGGTCGGCACCTTCCCTCGCTGAAGTTCACGCCCGCCGTCTGGCTTACTTTGCCTTATCAGGTGGCAATACATGTCTGTCTTCAACAAAGCATCCGTGGCCTCGGCGGCCACCACCAGCCTGTTCGTCCTGCTCTGGAGCAGTGGCGCGATCGTTTCCAAACTCGGCCTGGCCCATGCCAGCCCCTTCGCCTTCCTGTTGCTGCGCTCGGCGCTGGCCTTGACCGGCCTGCTGCTGATCGGCCCGTTGCTTGGCCTGCGCTGGCCACGAACACGGGGGTCGATCCTGCGTGCCTTGGGCACCGGCTGCGTGCTGCTCGGCGCCTACCAGATCTTCTACCTGCTGGCGCTCAACACCCACGTCACCCCTGGCGTGATGGCCACGGTGATGGGGGTGCAACCGATCCTCACCGTGGTACTGATGGAGCGCCAGCGCTCCTGGAGTCGCCTGTTCGGCCTGAGCCTGGGGCTTGCTGGTCTGGTCATGGTGGTCTACCAGGGCATCAACCTCGGCGGGGTATCGCTGCTCGGCATGCTGTTCGCCCTGTTGGCACTGGCCAGCATGACCTTTGGTTCGATCCTGCAGAAGCGCATCACCGACAACCCGATGGGCACACTGCCGTTGCAGTACCTCGCCGGTTTCGCCCTGTGTGCGGTGTTCGCGCCGCTGCAACCGATGCAGGTCGACTGGACCGGTGGTTTTATCGGCGCGCTGCTGTGGATGGGGCTGGTGGTGTCGCTGCTGGCCACCTTGCTGCTGTATCGGCTGATCGCCAAGGGTAACCTGGTCAACGTCACCAGCCTGTTCTACCTAGTGCCGGCCGTGACCGCGGTGATGGACTTGCTGATCTTCGGCAACCGCCTGGCGCCCATGAGCCTGCTGGGCATGGGGTTGATCGTGGTCGGCCTGCTGTTCGTGTTCCGCAAGCCGGCGGCGCGGCTGGCCGAGGCGTAAGGCCTAGCGGAACTCTTCGGGGATGGCGTGGCGCAACACGCCTTCCTCGAAGTCCAGGGTGCCAGCTTCGCGCTGGGTCAGCAGGTAATAGAGCAGGGTGTCGAGGGCTCGCGTTGGTGGCACTTCAACGGCCAGCATCCGCACGGCCGGC
>NZ_BCBG01000007.1:0-30007 GCF_001320485.1 Pseudomonas sp. NBRC 111130 | reverse complement strand
TTCCAAAAAAGAAGACGCCCTAGGGCGTCTTTTTTTGTGTCCGGATTCAGAAACCCATCGATCCGCAGGCGCTGCACTGGCCCGCAGCATGCTCCGCCTGGCCTGCCAGGCCGGGCCGGGCCTTTACACAACGCCTTGAAACAACTTCAAGCCGCTCTGCTCTTGAGGGCGGCTGTTCAAACGCGCCCCACCGCCCGCCTCACCTTGTCCAGCAACTCGCCCAACCGAAACGGCTTCACCAGCATATCCATCCCCACCCCCAGAAACGCCTGCCGGTCCAGCGCTTCATCGGCATACCCGGTCATGAACACCACCGGCAACCCTGGCCTGCAAACCCTGGCCATATCCGCCAGTTCGCGCCCGCTCAGGGTCGGCAGCCCCACATCGGTCAACAGCAAATCCGGCCCTGGCTCGTGCCGCAGATGGAAAAGCGCCTCGTCGATCGTCGATGCCAGTGTGCAGCGGTAGCCTGCGTCGGTCAGTGCCTCGGCCACCGACAGGCGCACCGAAGCCATGTCCTCGACAATCAGCACATGCTCGCCATTGCCGCGGGCATCTTCCGCCACTTCGCGGTGCGGGGGCACGGCGATATCCTCGGTGGCGGGCAACATCAGGGTCACCTCGGTGCCTTCACCCAATACGCTGCGCAGCACTACGTGGCCGCCCGACTGCCGGGCGAAGCCGTATATGGTCGACAGCCCCAAACCGGTCCCCTGGCCCAGCGGTTTGGTAGTGAAGAACGGGTCGAAAACCTTGTCGAGCACATCAGGCTCGATGCCGCTGCCGTTGTCACGCACCGTCACCGCTACATAGGGACCGTCTTGCAGGTTGGGGTCGCCATGGACCAACGCCGTACAGGTCTTGACCCAGATCTGCCCGCCCTTGGGCAGGGCATCACGGGCGTTGATCACCAGGTTGAGCACGGCACTTTCCAGCTGCACGGGGTCGACCAGGGCGATGGCAGGATGGGTAGACAAATCCAGGCTGAGGGTGACGCGTTCGCCGATGGTGCGGGCGAGCAGCTCCTCCAGCGAGCTGACGTGCTGATTGACGTCCACCGGCCGGGTGTCCAGCGGTTGCTGGCGAGCGAAGGCCAACAGGCGGTGGGTCAGCACGGCGGCGCTGTTGGCGGAACTGAGCGCTGCATCGACGTATTTCGGCACCTTTTCCATGCGGCCTTCGGTGACGCGTTTGCGGATCAGCTCGAGGCTGGTGATCACGCCCGTCAGCAGGTTGTTGAAGTCATGGGCGATGCCACCGGTCAGGCTGCCCAGGGCTTCCATCTTCTGCAACTGCAGCAACTGGGCCTCGGTGCGCGCGTGCTCGGCGACTTCCTTGGCCAACTGCGTGGTGGCGTCGTCCAGGCGCGCCAGGTGCGAGCGTTCGCGATGGAGGTGCTCGGTGATGTCTTCGATGAACACCAGGCAAAGCCCAGGCGCGCGATACGGTGACAGCTGCCATTCGGTATCGCGCCGCTCGCCGTGCAGACGCATGCCCAAGTTGCCGCGCCAGCGCTTGCCGGCGCGCAGGTGCTCGCGCAGTTCTTCCAGCACCAGTGCCTGGCCTTCGGCAAAGCACTCGCGCAGTTGCTGCGGGTCGCGGTTGTCCTGCATCAGGTGGGCGAATGCGTGGTTGCATTCATGCACCTTGAAGGCGGCGTCGAGCACGGCGATAGGCGCCGATACGCTGCGGAAGATTTCCTGAAAACGCGCCTCGCTTTCGCGCAGCGCACGTTCGCTGTCGCGTACCCGCAATAGCGTACGCAGGGTGGCCAGCAATACGTCCGGGTCGACCGGGTGGATCAGGTAGGCATCGGCACCGGCGTTGAGGCCTGTGATGATGTCGCCGCTCTGGATCGATGCCGCCGAAACGTGGATCACCGGCAACAAGGCTGTGCCCGGGTCCTGGCGCAGCAGGCGAACGATATCGAAACCGCTCATGTCGGGCAGGTTGACGTCGAGGATGAGTGCATCCACCTGCTGCTCCCTGATCAGCGCCAACCCTTCGCCGCCGGTGCCGGCTTCGAGCACCTCATAGCCATGCACGCCCAACCGCCGGCGCAAGGCGTAGCGGGTGGCCGCGTTGTCGTCGACGATCAGCAGGCGCACATCAGGTTTCATCGGCGTTCTCCTGGGCCAAGGCCAGCGGGATGATCACGAAGAAGCATGAGCCGATCCCTGGTTCGCTGGTCACGCCCACCTCACCGCCCAGCAGCGTGGCGAAGCGCTTGCACAGCGACAGCCCCAGGCCGGTGCCGCGCAGGCGTTTCTGCAGCGGCGAGTCGACCTGGGCGAAATCCTCGAACAAGGTGTTCAACAGCCCGGTAGGGATGCCGATGCCGGTATCGCTGACGGCGAAGCGGATCTTGTTTTCGCCTTGCAGTCGGGCAGAAACGCGCACCTCTCCGCGCGAGGTGAATTTCACGGCGTTGGAGATGAAGTTGCGCAGGATCTGCGCAAGCTTCTTGTCGTCGGTGTACAACCTTGGCAGGCCGACCGGCTCTTCGAAAATCAGGTCCACCGCGCTGGCGTCGACAATTGGCCGGAACATTCCGCGCAGGGCCGCGAACAGGTCGAGCATGTCGAACCAGGCCGGCGAAATGGTGATGCGCCCGGCCTCGATCTTGGCCAGGTCGAGGAGGTCGTCGACCATGTCCGACAGCTCGCGGGTGGCGGTACTGACGAACGCGACCTGGCGGTGCTGCTCTTCGGACAAGGGGCCATCCAGTTCGTCGGCCAGCAGGCTGGTGATGCTCAGGATCGAGCCCAGCGGTGTGCGGAATTCGTGGCTCATGTAGGACAGGAAGCGGCTTTTCAGGTCCGAAGCCTGGCGCAGTTGTTCAGCCTGGATGTCCAGTTCGGCATACAGCGCCAGCACGCCCTGGTTGGTCTCGTCGAGTTCGGCGCGCAGTGCCTGGTTTTCGGCCTGCAGGCGGGCGACCAGTGCCACTGGGTCGGTCAAGGGTTCAGCCATGGGTGGGCTCCAGGTCGACGACCAGCACTGTCACATCATCCCGCCCACGGCAGAAATCACGGTGCAGCACGGTCGCGATCACGGCCGGATGGCGATGCACCAGGCCAGGGTAGTCTTGAAGGTTCCAGCGCGATTGCAGGCCGTCGCTGTACAGGATGAGCAGGTTGCCGTTTACCTGAGCGTAGTCGAAGGCCTGCGCCTTGCGGTACTGGCCGCCGACAATGCCCGGCAGCGAGGCCAGGCCACGTGCCTGGGCGCCCTGGATCAGGCTGGCGCCGATATTGCCGATGCCGGCGAAGGACAGGCGGTTCTGGCTGGCATCATGCTGGGCGATGGCGACAGCGCCACCGCGGGTGCCGACCATTGCCCGGTGCAGCCGCTCGATCAGCAGCAGCGGATCGATGAATGCATCGGCAGCGAAGGCCACAGCGCCTGCCTGCGCGGCCGTCTCGGCATCTGGCCCGTGGCCCAGGCCATCCACCAGCAGCGCGCTGAGGCGGTTGCCGTCGATCGCCACGTGCCAGGTGTCGCCACAGGCCGGGTCGTCATGCAGGGCGTGATGGCTCACGCCGATACGGATGTCGTGACCGGCGTCCTGGCGCCGGTACAAGCGCGCCATGATCACCGAACCTCGCGCATCGGTATATACGTCGAACACCTGCGCCAGGCGCGCAATGGCACCCAGGCCAATGCCTTGGGTGCCGCCGGTGGAATAACCGTCGGCCAGGCAGGTGGCGGTATCGAAGCCCTGCGCCCGGTCCACGGCCAGCAGTTCGACGCCGCAGCCGTTGGCGCCGGGTATCGCACGCAGGTGCAGCTCGCCGCGTTGTGCATGCTTGAGCACATTGCTGCTCAGTTCGGTCGCCAGCAGGGCCACGCGCCCGGCATCTTCACTGTCGAAGCCTTGTTGCTCGGCCAGTTTCTGCGCCATGCGCCGGGCGTGGCCGACCTGGCTGCTGTCTTCCAGCGGCAACACCAGCGTGAGGCTGGCATGGATGTTCATGCCCATCGCGTGATCGTCACTCGTGTGCCCTCGCCTGGCGCGGTGTCCAGTTCAAATTCGTCGACTAGCCGCCTGGCTCCGGTCAGGCCAAGGCCCAGACCATTGCCGGAGGTCCAGCCGTCGGTCAGCGCCAGGTTGATGTCGGGGATGCCCGGGCCTTCATCGCGGAACACCAGGCGCAAGCCGGTTCGCCCGGCCTCTTCCAGCACCTGCCAGTCCATGTCGCCGCCACCGCCGTAGACCACGGTGTTGCGCGCCAGCTCGCTGACCGCGGTCACCAGTTTGGTCAGGTCCACCAGGCGCATGCCGCATTCGCCGGCCAGCTTGCGGGCCAATTGACGGGCCAGCACCACGTCCTGCTCGATACGCACCGGCAGACTGCCACTGTCATGGGCATTCATACGCGCCTCACGGTCTGGCGCAGGCGCTGCATGCCACGCTCGACGTTCAATGCCGTGCTGACACCGGGCAGGTTCAGGCCCAGCTCCACCAGGGTGATGGCCACCGCTGGCTGCATGCCAACCACCATCACCTGGGCGTCCATCAGCCGCGACAGGCTGGCGATGTCGGCGATCATCCGGCCGATGAAGGAGTCGACCATGTCGAGTGCTGAAATGTCGATCAGCACGCCACGGGCCGAGGTGCTGCTGATACGGTCGGTAAGATCGTCCTGCAGGCGCATGGCCAGTTCGTCATGCATGTCGACCTGAATGGTCACCAGCAAGAATTCGCCCATTTGCAGGATCGGTATGCGTTCCATGGCCTTATCCCCGCTCGGCCAGGCTCACACCCAGGCGTGACAGGGCCAGTTTCAGCGCGTCGGCAAGGTTGGCCTTGGTGGTCAGCGTGCCCAGGTCGAGCCCCAGGTGAACGATGGTCTGGGCGATCTGTGGGCGCACCCCACTGATGATGCAGTCGGCCCCCATCAGGCGGATTGCAGTCACCGTCTTGAGCAGGTGCTGGGCGACCAGGGTATCGACGGTCGGCACGCCGGTGATATCGATGATGGCGATTTCCGAACCGGTGTCGACGATGCGTTGCAGCAACGATTCCATCACGGTCTGGCTGCGTTGCGAGTCCAGGGTGCCGATCAGCGGCAGCGCCACCACGCCGTCCCACAGTTTGACCACGGGGGTGGATAGCTCCAGCAGCTCTTCCTGCTGACGCTTGATCACCGCTTCGCGGGTTTTCTGGTAGGTGCGCATGGTGTGCATGCCCAGGCTGTCGAGCAGTTCAGAGATGGCCCACTGCTGCTCGGCGAGGCGCGCAGGCTCATCGCTGTAATGGGCCTGGAGCAAGCCAAACAACGGGCCTTTGAGGGCGAAGATGAAGAACACCGTCTGGTGCGAATCATGACCGAGCTGGGCGCGGCTGGCAGACAACTTCTCCAAAAAGCGCCGGGTTTCCTCCCATTCACCCGTGGCGACATTGCTGTCGCCATCCGATTGCATGCCTTGCGACAGCAGCTGGATGAATTCGCGGGCTTCCTGGTTGAGCGTCTGCTCTTTGATGTTGCGCGTGGCGCCGCTGGCTTCCAGGGCCGCAAGCCACCCATTGATCAGCTGAGCCTGGTTTACCTTGATTGCTTCCAACGTGCTGCCTTGCAATGCTGCCATGTGCCTTTCGCTCCTGTGCGTTAAGGTCGGCATCCTCAGGTGGGCGCCAGTCTGTTGAGAGTGACATCTTCACATTCAAATAGTTGTGGCGCACGGGAAAGATAGTTGCAATGGGCCATATCAGCGCGCTGTCTCAACACCCAGGTGGGGCAGCGAGCAGTTCAGCAGCGCACCGACAAGCTCAGCGAACACCAGGGCCGCGCTTCAGGCACAGGGCAGCAGCGCCTGGCATCCATCCATGAAGGCCTGCTGCACGAGGGGCACGATGGTTTGACCCGAGCTCAAGCGCCGTCATCAGAAACAGTTCCCAAGGCGTAGAACTCGTGCAACTTGGCCTGCAGTAGTGCCTTGTCTGGCAGTCGTGTCTGGTACTCCGCAATCAAAGCGGGTGACAAGCTGCAGTTGAGCGCGTATTCGACCCAAAAAGCAAAGGGCACCCATCCACTGGGTGCCCTCGTCTTTGTTGCAAGGTGAATTCAATCACCCCATCGACCGCGCCCCCACCGTTTGCGCATGGCCCCGGGAGGTCACGATTCCCAGGAAGGAAATCACGATCGCCAGGCCCAAGGTCGAACTCACTTCCGCCCGGTGTTCAGGCGTGTACATCATCACGGCCAGCGCGCCGGCGATGAAAATGATGACCGCCCAGGTCAGGTACGGGAACAACCACATGCGGAACTTGAGCTCCGTGTTCTCGCGCTCCAGGCGGCGGCGCATGCGCAGCTGGGAGATGGCGATGACCATGTACACCAGCAGCGCGATGGCGCCGGAGCTGGCCAGCAGGAACTCGAACACGCCCTTGGGTGCGAAATAGTTGAGGATGGCGATGGCGGCGCCGATCAGGGTGCTGCCGAATACTGCGGCGCGTGGCACGCCGACCTTGGAGGTCTTGTTCAGCAGCGCCGGGGCGTCGCCGCGCTTGGCCAGCGAGTACATCATCCGCGAGGCGATGTAGATCGACGAGTTCATGCAGCTGGTCACGGCCACCAGCACCACCAGGTCGACCATGAAAGCCGCATTGGGGATGTTCATGATTTCCAGCGCACGCTGGTAAGAACCCACCACTGCCAGCTGTGGATCGTTCCACGGCACCACCGAGATGATCACGAAGATCGACAGGATGTAGAAGGTGCTGATCCGCCAGATCACCGAACGGGTGGCCTTGGCGATGTTGCGCGATGGGTCGCTGGATTCGGACGCGGCGATGGTCACGGCCTCGGTGCCGATGAAGCTGAACATCACGGTGATGAACGCGCCGACCACCGCCGACCAGCCCTTGGGCACGAAGCCACCATGTTCGGCCATCAGCCCGCTCAGCCCACTGACTTCACGCTCGGGCAGCCAGCCCAGCAGCGCAGCGAAGCCAAGGCCGATGAAACCGAGAATGGCGGTGACCTTGAGGATGGCGAACCAGAACTCGAACTCGCCGTACTTGGCCACGCTGAACAGGTTGGTGCCCGCCAGCAACAGCACCGAGGCGAGGGCGAAGATCCAGCTGGGGATACCGGGGAACCAGGCGTTGAGCACGTGCCCTGCCGCCAATGCCTCGATCGGGATCACCAGCACCCAGAACCACCAGTACAACCAACCGATGGTATAGCCGGCCCAGCGGCCGATGGCCTGGTCAGCGTAGGTGGAGAACGATCCCGTGTCCGGATGCGCCACGGCCATTTCGCCGAGCATGCGCATGACCAGTACCACCAGGGTCCCGGCCACGAAGTAGGAAAGTATGGTGGCTGGCCCGGCAGCCGCGATGGCGTGCCCGGAGCCTACGAAAAGTCCGGCACCGATGATGCCGGCAATGGACAGCATCGTTACATGACGTGGCTTGAAACCTTGTGCAAGGTTGCCATCAGATCCCACGGTGTTCATTGATCTTGTTCTCTTTTTGCTGACACAAGGAAGGACGGGCAGGCGTAGGCGAAAATATCTCCTTTCAAATCAGGAAGTCGACACGTTGCTGGTGCGCTGTTGTTGATCTTTGGCACACGTCACAGAGCAAGATGCCGGTGTGGTTCGGGCTTCATTTAAGCCCCGTAAGGCTGCGGGAAATTACACGAGAACGCCTCGGAACTGTTCGATCACGACAGGGCATTTCCCTGAGCGCCAGATGTCGCGAATGGCATATCCGATCACGCCAGGGATCCATCTGGCGCTTTAGTTTTTCATCTGGATGTGTGTTGGCAGGCCCGGCCCTTTCGCGGGCACGCCCGCTCCCACAGGGACCGCACACATTTCAGATCTTGTGTAATACCTGTGGGAGCGGGCGTGCCCGCGAAGAGGCCGGTAAAGCCCATTCAAGTCTCAATGCAAACAAAAAAGCCCCGGTCTCCCGGGGCCTCTGTTGCTCAGGCGTCTGCCTACGCCTGCCCAGTGCGCTCGAAACGCCTGGCCAGCAACAGGTAAGCGAAGATCCCCAGCACGCCATGGGCGGCCACGAACCAGAGTGCGTTGTGGAACGAACCGGTGCTGGCAACCACGTAACCGATCACCAGCGGGGTGACGATGCCCGCGATATTGCCGATGCCGTTGAACACGCCACCACACAGGCCGACCATCTTCTTCGGCGCCACATCCGACAGCACCGCCCAGCCCACCGCCGCCAGGCCCTTGCCGAAGAACGCCAGGGTCATCAGAGCGATCACCGCCGCGTTGCCGTCCACATAGTTGGCCAGCACCAGGCTGGTGGACAGCGCCATGCCGATCACGAACGGGGTCTTGCGTGCCTTCGACGGGTGTACGCCGTGGCGGATCAGGCAGTCCGAAACGAAGCCGCCGAGGATGCCGCCGGTGAAGCCGCAGATGGCTGGCAGCGCAGCGACCCAGCCGGCTTCCATGATGGTCATGCCACGGCCCTTGATCAGGTAGATCGGGAACCAGGTGATGAAGAAATAAGTGAGCGCGGTGATGCAGTACTGGCCAAGGTACACCGCCCACAGGTTGCGGCTGGTGAACAGCTGTGCGATCTCGGCACGGGTCGGTTTGCTCTTGGCGGTCTTGCGTTCCTTCTCCAGGTCGACCAAGGCGCCGCCCTCGCGCATGTAGTCCAGCTCTTCGCGGCTCAACCCCGGCGCGCTGTGCGGTTCGTGATAAAGGCGGAACCACACCACGCTCAGCAGCAGCCCCAGCACGCCCATCCAGATGAACACCTGTTCCCAGCTCAGGCTGTGGGTCATCCATGCCATCAGCGGGGTGAACACCACCACGGCCATGTACTGCGCCGAGTTGAACAAGGCAGAGGCCGTGCCGCGCTCACGGGTGGGGAACCAGCAGCTGACGATGCGTGAGTTGGCCGGGAACGCGGGCGACTCCACCAGGCCGAGCATGAAGCGCATGGAGAACAGCGCCGCCGCCGCGGAAAACCCGGCCAGGCCCAGCCAGCCTACGGTGCCTTGCAGCAGCGTGAACAGCGACCACAGGACCAGGCTGAGGCCATACACCCGGCGCGCGCCGAAGCGATCGAGCAGCCAGCCGCCGGGGACCTGGCCCAGGGCATAGGCCCAGGCGAAGGCCGAGAAGATCATCCCCAGCATCACAGGGTCCAGGCCCAGGTCTTTGAGGACTTCGGTGCCGGTGATCGACAGGGTGGCGCGGTCGGCGTAGTTGATGACGGTGATGACGAAGATCAGCGCCAGGACCAGGAAACGATGGCGACCGACCCCGGCCACGGCCTGCGATGGGGCGACGGCGGATTTGCTGTTCATGTGGACCCTCTTGCTTCTCGGTGGAAGCGATTGTTCTTGTGCGGAGAAGGTGTGGCCCTTGGGCCTTGTGTTGCCTGTGCCAGCCTCTTCGCGGCTAAAGCCGCTCCCACAGGGAATTGCACAGGTCTCGATCCTGTGTGGCCCCTGTGGGAGCGGGTTTACCCGCGAAAGGGCCCTAGAGGTCGATCACCCGATTCGGCGGCATCTCGCCTCGGAAGCAGGCTTGAAGGTTGTTCAGCACCATGCGCCCCATTTCCAGCCGGGTCTGCAGCGTGGCGCTACCGCGATGGGGCTGCAGGCTCACCTGGTTCAGGTCACGCAACGCGGGTGGCACATACGGCTCATCGACGAACACATCCAGCCCGGCCCCGGCGATGCGCTGTTCACGCAACGCCTCGACCAGCGCGTGCTCGTCAACCAACTTGCCCCGCGACACATTGACCAGGTACCCCTCCGGCCCCAGTGCATCGAGCACCTGCGCCGTCACCAGCACCCGGCCGCCATCGGCTGAAGCCGACACCACCAGCACATCCACCGAGCGCGCCAACTCGATCAGGTCGGGTTCGTAGCGGTAGCCGGTTTCTGGCTGCTCGCGCCGCCCGTTGTAGGCAATGCGCATGTCGAATGCAGCGGCGCGCCGGGCAATGGCCTTGCCCACCTCGCCGAGCCCGACGATACCCAGTTCGATGCCGCTGACCTTGCGCGCCAGTGGCAGGTCCACCGTACCCCACAAACCGTCGCGCACCAGCCGCTCCCCTTCGCCCAGGCGGCGCAGGGTGCTGATGATCAGGCCCATCGCCAGGTCTGCCACATCGGCGGTGAGCACGCCCGGCGTGGTGGTTACGTGGATACCGCGGCTGGCCGCGTGGCGCAGGTCCACGGCATCGGTGCCGATGCCGCTGATGGCGACGATCTCAAGGCTGGGCAGCTGGTCCATCAGCGCGTTCGACAAGCCCTTGGCGCCGCCAGTGACTACCGCGCGAATGCGCGGGCCAACCTCGCCGAGCAGCTGTTGCGGGTGGTCATGCTGATACAGCCGATGCACCCGGTAAGTACTCACCAGTTGGGCATCAATGGCATCGGGTACGGGCTGGGTCAGCAGCACGTCGATGGCGTCGTTGTTCATCGTGGGCATCCGGCAGTTCGAAGACATGACTCGATGCTAGGCCCACATTTGATACAGGTCTAATATAGATGCTGGATTGAATAATTCAGGAATTGAATCATGGAGCTGCACCAGTTGCGCTGCTTCGTCGCCGTCGCCGAGGAGCTGCATTTCGGCCGCGCCGCCACCCGCCTGCACATGACCCAGCCACCGCTGAGCCGGCAGATCCAGCTGCTGGAACATTCTCTGGGGGTGCTGTTGCTGGAGCGCAACAACCGCCAGGCGCGCCTGACCCTGGCCGGGCAAAGTTTTCTCGAAGATGCCCGGCGTATCCTGCAAGTCGCCGAGTCGGCCAGCCAGTCGGCGCGGCGTATCGCCCATGGCGAAGCAGGTCGCTTGACGCTGGGCTTCACCGCCGTCGGCGCCTACAGCATGATCCCGCGCTTGCTGGTGCACGCCGGCCAGACCTTGCCCGACATCGAGTTACTGCTCAGCGAACGGGTCTCGTCCACCCAGGTGCATGACCTGGAAGCTGGCCTGATCGATGTCGGCCTGGTGCGCCAGGTGCTGCCCAGCGCCCGCGTGGAGTACCTGCCGATCCACCGCGAACCCTTCGTCGCCGCCCTGCCCGCCGGGCATGTGCTGGCGGCACGCGAGCGGCTCAGGCCGAGCGATTTCGACCAGCAGCCGTTCGTGATGTACAGCGCCAACGAAGGGCGCTATTTCCATGACCGTATCGCCAACCTGTTTGCCCGGCATGAGGTGCAGCCGCGGTACCTGCACCAGCTGGGGCAGACGCATTCGATCCTGGGCCTGGTCAATGTCGGGCTGGGCTGCGCGGTGGTGCCGGCTTCGGCGCAGGCATTGCGGCTGGAACAGGTGGTGTTCAAGCCGTTGCTGGGGATGGAGCAGCAGGCGGAGATCTTTCTGGCGTTTTGCCGGGATAACCCGAACCCGGTGCTGGGGGGCTTTGTCGAGATGGCGCGGGCATTCTTTGAAGCTGGATAAATAGTGATGGTTTCTTCGCGGGCAAGCCCGCTCCCCACAGGGTCTTGTGCAGTACCTGTGGGAGCGGGCTTGCCCGCGAAAGGGCCAGCAGCCTTAACGCACCAAGCAAGGCCGTTTGTTGTCGAAGCTCCAACCGGGAATCAGGAACTGCATCGCCACGCTGTCATCCCGCGCCCCCAGCCCCATGTTGCGGTAGCACTCGTGGGCCTTGGCCAGCTGGTCTTCATCCAACTCCACCCCCAGCCCCGGCCGCGCCGGCACTCGCACATGGCCGTCAACAATACGCAGTGGCTCACGGGTCAGGCGCTGGCCGTCCTGCCAGATCCAGTGAGTATCGATGGCGGTGATCTCACCCGGCGCCGCCGCTGCCACCTGGGTGAACATCGCCAGCGAAATGTCGAAGTGGTTGTTCGAGTGCGAGCCCCAGGTCAGGCCCCAGTCGTTACACATCTGCGCCACCCGCACCGAACCCTGCAAGGTCCAGAAGTGTGGGTCGGCCAAGGGGATGTCCACCGACTGCAACTGGATCGCATGGCCCATCTGCCGCCAGTCGGTGGCGATCATGTTGGTGGCGGTCGGCAAGCCGGTGGCACGGCGGAATTCGGCCATCACTTCACGGCCCGAATAACCGTTCTCGGCCCCGCACGGGTCTTCGGCATAGGCCAGCACATGGTGCTTGTCGCGGCACAGGGCGATGGCTTCTTTCAGCGACCAGGCGCCGTTCGGGTCAAGGGTGATCCGCGCTTGCGGGAAGCGTTCGGCCAGGGCCGTCACTGCCTCCATTTCCTCCTCACCGCGCAACACTCCACCCTTGAGCTTGAAGTCGCTGAAGCCATAGCGCTGCATGGCTGCTTCAGCCAGGCGCACCACCGCTTCCGGGGTCAGGGCCTTTTCATGGCGCAGGCGCAACCAGTCGTCATCGGCGTCGGCTTCGTCGCGGTAGGCCAGGTCGGTCCGCTGGCGGTCGCCAATGTAGAACAGGTAACCGAGCATCTTCACCGCGTCGCGCTGCTGGCCTTCACCCAGCAGTGCCGCCATTGGCACGTTGAGGTGCTGGCCAAGCAGGTCGAGCAGCGCCGACTCGATGGCAGTCACCGCGTGCACGGTGATGCGCAGGTCAAAGGTCTGCAGGCCGCGGCCTGCAGAATCGCGGTTGGCGAAGGTCTGGCGCATGGCATTGAGCACGCGCTGGTAGTGGCCGATCGGCTGGCCAACCACCAGGTTGCGGGCGTCTTCCAGGGTCTGGCGGATCTTCTCGCCACCCGGCACTTCGCCCAGGCCGGTGTTGCCGGCACTGTCGCGCAGCACCACGACGTTGCGGGTGAAGTACGGGCCATGGGCACCACTGAGGTTAAGCAGCATGCTGTCGTGGCCGGCGACGGGAATCACCCGCAGGTCAGTGACGACCGGGGTGCTGGTGTGTACGGCGGGGTTGGTCTGCATGTTCATGGTCGTTGTCTCGCAGTCATCAGTGGGTCTGGCCCAAGGCCGAAGGCGCCTTGTGCTGGTCAGGGGAAGCGCCCTTTGGGCGAATGCGTACGAAGAAGACGGCGATGGCCGCCAGCACCGAAGTCACGGCCAGGCCATACAGCCCGCCCTGGATCGACCCGGTCTGCTGTTCGAGCAGGCCGAAAGTGGTGGGGGCAACGAAGCCGCCGAGGTTGCCGACGGAGTTGATCAAGGCGATCACGGCCGCGGCGATACGGGCGTCCAGGTAACCCTGCGGAATCGGCCAGAACAGCGACGAGGCGGACTTGAAGCCGATGGCGGCGAAGCACACGGCGACGAAGGCGAACACCGGGCCGCCAGTGGTGGACATGAACATGCCGATGGCAGCGACAACCAAGGCACCGGCAACCCAGGCCTGCTGGAACTTCCAGCGCGTGGAACCGGCAGCGAAGGCGTACATGGCGATGATCGAGATCAGCCACGGGATCGAGTTGAAGAAGCCGACCTGCAGGTCGCTGAGGTCGCCCATGCGCTTGATGATGCTCGGCAGCCAGAAGGTGGCGGCGTAGATGGTCAGCTGGATGCAGAAGTAGATCAGGCAGAACAGCACGATCTGGCGGTCCTGGAGCAGGCGCCAGGCCGATGGCTTGACTGCGCCCACGGCTTCACGATCACGCTGTTCGCGGTCGATGGTCGCCACCAGCGCGTCCTGTTCGGCCGGGCTCAGCCACCTGGCATCCTGCGGTTTGGAGTCGAGCCAGAAGAACACGAAGAAGCACAGGGCCACCGAGGCCATGCCTTCGATGAACAGCATCCACTGCCAGCCATGCAGGCCCAGGCCCTGGATCTGCATCAGCGCGCCGGCCAGCGGCCCGGAAATCAGCGATGCCAAGGCCGAACCGCTGAGGAAGATGGCAATCGCCTTGCCACGCTCGGCGGCCGGCAACCAGCGCGTGAAGTAGTAGATCACACCGGGGAAGAAGCCTGCCTCGGCCACGCCCAACAGGAAGCGCAGCACGTAGAACTGGGTTTCGTTCTGGACGAAGGCCATGGCGGTGGCGACCACGCCCCAGGTGAACATGATGCGGGTCAGCCACAGCCGCGCACCGACTTTCTGCAACAGCATGTTCGAGGGCACCTCGAACAGCGCGTAGCCGATGAAGAACAGCCCGGCACCGAAACCAAAGGCGGCGGCACTGATGCCCAGGTCGCTTTCCAGGTGCGGGCGGACGAAGCCGATATTGACGCGGTCAAGGTAGTTGACGATGAACATGATGACGAACAGCGGCAGGACGTGGCGCCTGACCTTGGCCACGGCACTGGCCAAAGCGTCGCCTTCATTCCGGGCAGACGGAGCGAGGGTGTCGTTCACAGGTGTATCTCCCACTGATTGTTATTGTGCGGGTCGAGGTTGTCTGACATGACAGTGGAACGGAGCATAGGCGCAGCGAAGTTGTACGACAAGATGCCGACTATCACCTAAATGGCAAAATACAAGCTTATAACTCAGTAAATAGCGTCGAAAATTCTGAGAAATCGATTGACGGCCCTGTACCGTGCAGAGAAAAAACGGGCAAAAAATATTTTTATCGATTAACTTGTCATACAAGCCAGTCAACTCCGGACTACTCATGGATACTCCTGCCAAACGCAGCCACAGCCGCGCCCACGACCTGGTGTCGAGCCTGACCCAGCAAATCCTGCTGGGCACGTTCAAGCCGGGGGACAAACTGCCGTCTGAGAACACCCTGGTGCGCGAGCATGGCGTCAGCCGCACCGTGGTCCGTGAAGCACTGTCGAAATTGCAGGCCTCAGGCCTGGTGGAGCCACGCCATGGCATTGGCACCTTCGTGATGGAGCGCCAGGGCCAGGCGGGTCTGCGCGTGGGGGCGGAAAATGCCGCGAGCGTGCGCGACCTGCTGGAGCTGCGCATCGGCCTGGAGGGCCAGGCGGCCGCGCTCGCTGCCGTGCGCCGCAGCGACGAGCACCTGGTGCGCATGCGCAAGGCGCTGGATGACTACCAGGACCTGGCGGCTGCCGGTGACAGCTGCATCGAGGCAGACCGGCGCTTTCACCTGTTGATCGCCGAGGCCACTGGCAACCTGTATTTCAGCGAGATGATGGCGCAACTGGGCAACGGGTTGATCCCGCGTAACCGCATGGCCCTGGCCGAACGCGCCGGCGCCAACCTGGCGCGGCATGCCTACCTGGCCAACCTTGAGCATGAGGCGATCCTCAATGCCATCCGCCGGCAAGACCCGGACGCGGCGCGGGCGGCGATCTGCCTGCACCTGTCCAACAGCCGCGATCGCCTGCTGCCGGACTAGGGCCGCTGTCGTTGCCGTTTCACCAGGTCAGGCAGATCTTGCCGAAATGCCGGTTGCTCTCCTGGTAGCGGAACGCCTCGACGATCTGCTCCAGCTCGAAATGCTTGTCCACCACTGGCCGCAAGCCATTGGCATCGATCGCCCGCACCATCGCCTGCTGCTGCGCACGGCAGCCCACCAGCACACCTTGCAGGCGGATCTGGCGTACCAGTGCCTGCACCAATGGCAGCTGACCGGCTACACCGGTCAGAATGCCGATCAACGACACATGCCCACCAATGCGCGCGGCGATCATCGACTGCTCCTGGGTCGCCGGCCCACCCACTTCGATCACATGATCGACGCCGCGATTGCCAGTCAGCTCACGGGCCTTCTCGCCCCAGGCCGGGGTGCTCTTGTAGTTGATCAGGTGGTCGGCGCCGAGGGCCTTCAGGCGTTCGAGCTTGGCGTCGCTGGACGACGTGGCAATGACCGTGGCCCCGGCCAGCTTGGCGAACTGCAGGGCGAAGATCGACACACCGCCGGTGCCCTGCACCAGCACCGTGTCACCGGGTTTGAGGTGATCGTCGCTCATCAAGCTGCGCCAGGCGGTGAGGCCGGCCGTGGTCAGAGTTGCAGCCTCGGCGTGGCTGAACCCCTTGGGTGCCAGCGTGAACGAAGTGACCGGGGCCGTTACCTGCTCGCGGGCATAACCATCAATGCCATCGCCGGGCACCCGGGCAAAGCCTTCGACGTTGGCCTGGCCGTCGAGCCAGTCCGGGAAGAAGGTGCTGACGACGTTGTCGCCGACCTTGAATTCACTCACACCTGCGCCGACCGCGACCACTTCGCCGGCGCCGTCGGCCATGGGAATACGCCGCTCGCTCGGACCCCACATGCCACTGACCACGGCGAAGTCGTGGTAGTTGAGGGAGCTGGCATGCAGTTGCACGGTGATCTCGCCCGGCTTGGGCGCAGGCGCCTCGCAGGTGCCGACTTCGACCTTGTCGTAGCCGCCGCCGGGTTGCACATAGATGGCCTTGCTGGTCATGACTGGGGCTCCATTCAGAGAAAGACTGGGGTTCAGCATAGCCAGTGTGGGCCTGTTCGCGGGCGTGCCCGCTCCAACAGATATTGCACTGGACTCGGGCCTGTAGAGATCCTGTGGGAGCGGGCGAGCCCGCGAAAGGGCCGGAACTGGCAACAGATAATTCAGCCCAGCATCACCCGCAACGCCCGGCAATCTGCTGCATGCCAATCCACCAGTTCCGGCCACGGGTTATCCGGCAAGTTCACCAGCACCGTGCGCGCCCCAGCGGCCCGCCCACAGTCCAGGTCAAAGCGATAATCCCCAACCATCACCAACTCGCCGGGCGCCACGCCCCAGCTACTGGCAATCTTCAACAGCCCATCCGGGCTCGGCTTCGGCTCGGCCTCATCGCGCCCGAGAATGTGCTCGACCTGGAAGCAGTCCGCCAGGCCGATCGCCTCCAGCGTCACATGCGCCAATTCCCGCGCATTGCGGGTCAGGATGCCCAGGCGGCAGCCACGTTCGGCCAGCTCACGCACCAGTTCCACGGCCCCGTTGGCCGCTGTCGAGGCAATCGCCAGGTCGCGCTCATGTTCCAGCAGCCAGGCATGCTTGGCCGCCGCTTCCGCCGCCGGCAGCGCCGCCAGATGGGTGAGAATGTCGTGCTCGGCCGGGATATCCAGGGCGACGCGGATGGCGGCGAAATCGTGCACCGCCACGGTCAGGGTGCCGTCCATGTCGAACACCCAATTGCGGATTTCGGCCAGGCTCATGCCCAGTCCTTGCGGTGGCGAATCAGGCCTTCCTGGGTCGACGACGCCACTAGCTGGCCGGCGCGGTTGAAGATGCTGCCGCGGCAGAAACCCCGGGCATTACCAGCCCATGGGCTGTCGGTGGCGTACAACAGCCACTCATCGGCGCGCAGGTTACGGTGGAACCACAGCGAATGGTCGAGGCTGGCGATCTGCATGTCGCGCTGCCACACCGATTTGCCATGGGGCAGCAGCGACGTCGTCAGCAGGCCGAAATCGGAAGCGTAGGCCAGCAGGTACTTGTGCAGCGCCGGCACGTCAGGCAAAGAGCCGTCGGCGCGGAACCAGGCGTACTTCACCGGGTCGCCGGGCTGGGGGTTGAACGGATCGCGCTCGGTCACCGGGCGAATCTCGATCGGCTTGGCGCACAGCACCTTGTCGCGGATGCGTTCGGGCAGCTTGTCGGCGTGGGCGCTGGCCAACTCGACTTCGGTCGCCAGGTTTTCCGGGCCGACCACGTCGGGCATCTGCACCTGGTGCTCGAAGCCTTCCTCGTCGTACTGGAACGACGCGCTGCAGGTGAAGATCGGCTGGCCCTTCTGGATCGCCGTCACCCGCCGGGTGCTGAAACTGCCGCCATCACGCACGCGGTCGACCGAATAAACCACCGGCAAGCTGGCATCGCCCGGGCGCAGGAAGTAGCCGTGCAGCGAATGCACATGGCGCGCATCCTCGACCGTCTGGCTGGCCGCCGACAGCGACTGGCCCAGCACCTGGCCACCGTACAGCTGACGGAAGCCGAGGTCCTGGCTGCGGCCACGGAACAGGTTCTCCTCGATCGACTCGAGGCTCAACAGGTCGACCAGGTCGTCCAACACATGACTCATCGGGGGTTCTCCTTGTAGGAGCGAGCCTTGCTCGCGATGCGCCGCTGAGCGGCGCTCGGTTTCACAGGCGCTGAACATCTTTCGGCAAGCACCTTTCAGGGATGAGGAAATGATACAAGGTTTGTCATCGACACCGTGCATGCCGGCTCATTCAGTGCGCAGGGTCTGCTCCCAGTGTGCGCGGTCGATGCGATACAGCACGTGAGGGCGCAGCGGGTGGCCGATGGGCAGGCGGGGGTGGTCGAAGCTGCCATTGACGTCCTGGACCATGCCAATGGCCTGCATGACTTTTTGCGACGGCAAGTTGCTCTCGCTAGTGAACGACACCACCTCTTCCACGCGCAATTGGGCGAAAGCACAACGCAGGCAGGTCCATGCCGCCTCGCTGGCAAAGCCCAGGCCCCAGTGACGCCGGGCCAGGCGCCAGCCAATCTCCACCGCCGGGGCGAACGGCGCGTCGAAATTGACGTTGAGCAAGCCCGTCATGCCGATGAACGCCCCGCTGTCTTTTCGCTCAAGCGCCCACAGGCCGAAGCCGTATTCGTTGAAATGCCCGCGGATCCTGCCGATCAGCGCCGCCGCTTCGAGCCGCGTCATGGGCGCCGGGAAATAACGCATCACCTGCGGGTCGGCACACATTGCCGCAAATTCGCGCAGGTCGTCATCGTGCCATTGGCGCAACACCAGGCGGGCGCTTTCCAGGTGAAGGATGGGGGTCATGAGAACAGCTCCGGTTTTACCCAATGGCATTTTACAGCGTAGGCGCGGCCAGGTTTGTCACGCAACCGGCGGCGCCCAGAATGCAATTTTCACAACCCCTTCACTAGCCCCCGACAGACGGCTGAGCACAATGCCCCCACACCACCGCCGCGCCATTGGAGTGACGCATGCAGCCGAGCAACACCTTGGGCCATCCCGCCATCCACGCCCGTCGCAAGCGACGCATGTCACGCAAAGCCCTTGGTGCCGCTCTCGGTTTGTGCATGGTCATCGCAGCGGTCACCACCTGGCTGTCAACGAGGACCCATATCGTGGACCTTGGCAACGAGCGGCAGTTGAATGAAAGCGGCCTGCTGCAGGACTGGGCAGACGGTGCAGTGATCGTGATGATCCGCCATGCCGAACGTTGCGACAGCGCACCCGGCCCTTGCCTGAACGACCCTACGGGTATCACCGTGGCCGGCAGCGAGGCCGCCACCCGGGTCGGCCAAGGCTTGAAACAACTGGGCCTGGGCAATGCCGAGGTGCTCGCCAGCCCCAAAGTACGTACCCTGCAGACGGCGCACTTCATCCTTGGCCAGGCCGTTGCCAGCGAAGCCTGGCTGGAAAGCTGCGACAACCAGTTCGCCCGTGAAGCGCTGGCGCGCAAGCGTGCCGGGCATAATCTGGTGCTGGTCACCCACAATGGCTGCATCGACCACTTCGCCCGCCAGCAGGGCGTGGCCGGGGGTGAGCGTGAGAGCAACTACGCCAGCGCGCTGTTCGTCTCGGTGGACGTCAACGGCAAGGCGCGCATCCTTGGGCGCTTGAACGAGCCAGACTGGCAACGGGTATTGGCCAGCGTGGGGAAATAACTGGCAAGATCAGCGCTGGCCCCGATTGCGAACGTCCCATGCCGCTGCCGCTGATCTACCACGAAGACTACAGCCCGGAATTCCCCGCCGGGCACCGCTTTCCCATGGAAAAGTTCCGCCTGCTGCGCGATCACCTGGTGGGCAGCGGCCTGACTACCGACCAGGCCCTGCTGCGCCCGGACATCTGCCCCAACGACATCCTCGCCCTGGCCCATGACCGCAGCTACATCGAGCGCTACATGAACGGCGAACTGTCCGGCGAGGACCAGCGCCGCCTCGGCCTGCCCTGGAGCGAAGCCCTGGCCCGGCGCACGGTGCGTGCAGTGGGCGGTTCGCTGCTGACCGCCGAGATGGCGCTGCAGCATGGCATCGCCTGCCACCTGGCCGGTGGCACCCACCATGCCCACTACGACCATCCGGCCGGTTTCTGCATCTTCAATGACCTGGCGGTGATCAGCCGCTACCTGCTCGAAGCCGGGCGTGTGCACCGGGTACTGATCTTCGACTGCGATGTGCACCAGGGCGACGGCACGGCACGCATCCTCCAGGACACCCCGGACGCCATCACCGTGTCCCTGCACTGCGAACAGAACTTCCCGGCACGCAAGGCCCACAGCGACTGGGACATTCCCCTGCCACGCGGCATGGGCGACACGGCTTACCTGAAGGTGGTGGAAGACGCGCTGAACTACCTGCTGCCGCTCTATCAACCCGACCTGGTGCTGTACGACGCCGGCGTCGATGTGCACAAGGATGATGCCCTGGGCTACCTGCAACTCACCGACGATGGCCTGGCGGCGCGTGACGAGCTGGTGATGCGCCATTGCCTGGGCCGTGACATCCCGGTGGTCGGGGTCATCGGTGGCGGCTATAGCAAGGACCGCGAAGCCTTGGCCAGGCGCCATGGCATTCTTCACCACAGTGCGGCGCGTGTCATAGGTTGTTCACAATGACTGTGGAACCGCTTGTGGATAACCTGCGGGAAAGGCGCTGCAGCCCTTGACCGGTGGGGGCTGCAGAACACTGATCATTTTTTGTTCAGTACGTGGATTGGCCCGGCTGCGCTAGAATGCGCAGTCTTTTCCACAACCTGCTGCCTACCATGCCCGATAAAAACCCCGCATCCCCTCCCCTGGCCGTCGTGATCGGCGGCGGCCCTGCTGGCCTGATGGCGGCTGAAGCCATGGCCCAGGCGGGCCTGGCGGTGGAAGTGTTCGATGCCATGCCTTCGGTGGGCCGCAAGTTCCTGCTGGCCGGCGTCGGTGGCATGAACATCACCCATTCGGAAGCTTATCCACAGTTCGTTTCGCGCTACGCCGAGCGGCAGGCTGAAATCGACGGGTTGCTGCGCGACTTCGATGCCGATGCGCTGCGCCTGTGGATCCACGGGTTGGGTATCGACACTTTTGTCGGTACGTCAGGCCGGGTTTTCCCCACCGACATGAAGGCGGCCCCGCTGCTGCGCGCCTGGCTTAAGCGCCTGCGTGACAATAATGTGGTTATCCACACCCGCCATCGCTGGCTGGGCTGGAATGCCGACGGTAGCTTGCGAATCGCTTATCCACAGGGGGAATTGCAGGTCAAGGCCAACGCCGTGGTACTGGCCTTGGGTGGCGCCAGCTGGGCAAGGCTGGGCTCCGATGGCGCCTGGCAGCCGTTGTTGGCCGAACGCACTGTGGATATCTCGCCGCTGCGGCCGAGCAACTGCGGTTTCGAAGTGGAGGGATGGAGTCCGCTGCTTGTGGACAAGTTCGCGGGGGCGCCGCTGAAGAACATTGCCCTGAGCGTGCCGGGCATGGCGCCGCGCAAAGGCGAGTTCATCCTCACCGCGCAGGGTGTCGAGGGCAGCCTGGTGTATGCATGGTCGGCGCAACTGCGCCAGGCTATCGAGCATCAGGGGCAGGCCAGGCTGTTGCTCGACCTGTTGCCGGACAAGCCTGTGGACAAGATTGCCCAGGCGTTGGCCAAACCACGCGGATCGCGGTCGATGGCCAAGCATCTGCACAGCCAGTTGGGGATCGACGGGGTCAAGGCGGGGTTGCTGCGGGAGCTGACGGATCAGGCGACCTTTGCCGATCCTCAGGCGCTGGCGCGGGCGATCAAGGCCTTGCCGATCACGCTGGTACGCACGCGACCGCTGGACGAAGCGATCAGCAGTGCCGGTGGCGTGCGTTTCGAAGGGCTGGATGAAGGGTTGATGGTCCGCCGGATGCCGGGGGTGTTCTGTGCGGGCGAAATGCTGGACTGGGAGGCGCCGACTGGGGGGTATCTGCTGACCGCGTGCTTTGCCAGCGGGCTTCGTGCGGGACGAGCGGCGGTGGATTGGTTGGCGCGGCCTGCCTGATCGATTGCCGGGGCTGCTTCGCAGCCCTTTCGCGACACAAGGCCGCTCCTACAGAGGTACGCAATCCCCTGTAGGAGCGGCCTTGTGTCGCGAAAGGGCCGCAGAGCGGCCCCAGGGATCTCAAGGCTTACGCTTGCGCGGCCCGCCGTTGAAGCTCGGCACCTTGCGCACAGCCTTCACCGATGGCTCCGCAGCACCTGCCTCGGCACTGTCCATCCAGCGCCCCAGCCCACGCTTGGCGCTGTTCTCTTTCGGTTTCTTGGGCTTCTTCGGCTTCTTGATCACCTGGCCGCTGGCATCGGTCATCGGTACCCGGTGCTCAGGGATGAAGTCCGGCTCCTCGTGACGTGGCAAGGTCTGCCGGGTCAGCACTTCGATCGCCGACAGCATCTGCACCTCATCGGCACACACCAGCGAAATCGCCTCGCCCTTGTTGCCGGCGCGGCCGGTACGGCCAATACGGTGCACATAGTCCTCGGCCACGATCGGCAGATCGAGGTTGACCACCAGCGGCAGGTCGTCGATGTCCAGGCCACGGGCTGCCACATCGGTGGCCACCAGCACCTGGATCTCCCGCGCCTTGAAGCTGTCCAGTGCACGCTGGCGGGTGGCCTGCGGGCGGTCGCCGTGGATACCGTCGGCATTCACCCCGTCGGCCAGCAAGCGCTCGACCAACTGATCGACGCCATTGCGAGTCTTGGCAAATACCAGCACCTGCTTCCAGCGCTGCTTGCGCAGCAGGTGCATGAACAAGTCGGCCTTGCGTTTCTTGTCCACAGGCACCAGCCACTGCTTGACCGTGGTCGCCGCGGCGTTGCGTGGGCTGACTTCGATGCTCAGCGGGTCGTTCAGGGCCAAGCCGGCGAGCATGCGGATCTGCTCGGAGAAGGTGGCGGAGAACAGCAGCGTCTGACGCTTGCGCGGCAAGGCGGCATAAACCGACTGCAGCTCTTCGGCAAAGCCCAGGTCGAGCATGCGGTCGGCTTCGTCGAGCACCAGTGTCTGTACCTGATTGAACTTCACCGCATTCTGGCGGAACAGGTCGAGCAGTCGGCCGGGCGTGGCCACCAGCAGGTCGACGCCACGGCGCAGGCGCATCATCTGCGGGTTGATGCTGACCCCGCCGTAAACGGCATAGGTGCTCAATGGCAGGTTTTCGGCATATTCGCGCACGTTGTTGTGCACCTGCTCGGCCAGCTCGCGGGTCGGTACCAGCACCAGCGCACGGATCGAGTTACTGGCAACCTTCTCACCTTCCAGGGCAAGGCGCTGCAGCACCGGCAAGGCGAAACCGGCGGTCTTGCCAGTGCCGGTCTGGGCTGCGGCCATCAGGTCGCGGCCGGCCAGCACGGCGGGGATGGCCTTGGCCTGGACTGGGGTCGGGGTGGTGTAGTCCAGCTGCTGCAAGGTGCGCAGCAGCGGTTCGATCAGGCCGAGTTTGGCGAAATTCATGGCAATACCGTCAGGGGGTTCAGCGAAGGCGGCAAGTTTACCGCATCACCCCTGGCTACTTGCTGCAGATTTCGCCTTTCATCGGCTGCTCTGGCGCCTTGCGCCATTGCGGCAGGCCGATCAGCACCACCGCGCCGATGATCACCGCCATGGCCAGGCACTCCTCGGTGCCGATCTGTTCGCCGGCAAAGAGGATACCCAGCAGCACCGCCACCGCCGGGTTGACGTAGGCGTAGCTGGTGGCCGCTGCCGGCCGCACGTTCTTGAGCAGGTACATGTAGGCACTGAAGGCGAGGATCGAACCGAACAGCACCAGGTAAGCCAGCGCCCCCCAGCCGGCAAGGGTCGGCATCTGCGTCATGCGCTCACCGGACAGTGCACTGCCCAACAGCAATACCGCACCGCCTACCAGCATCTCGGCGGCACTGGCCATCGGGCCTTGGGGCAAAGGCAGGCTCTTGCTCCACACCGAGCCGAACGCCCACGCCGCCGCAGCGAACACCACCAGCGCCGCCCCCACTGGGCTGGCCTGCAGGTTGGAACCGAGGTTGAGCAAGGCGATACCCAGCAACCCGAGCAGGATACCGGCCCACTCCAGCCGCGAGTTGCGGTGGCCGAACAGCAAACCGAACAGCAGCGTGAACAACGGCACCGTCGCCACCGCCAGCGCTGCCACGCCCGAGGCCACACCCGCATGCTCGGCCACTGTCACCCCGCCATTGCCGCAGCTGAGCAACAGGAAACCGATCGCCCCGGCCGCACGCCATTGCGGCCAGGTCGGGGCCGGCACACCCCGCCAGCGCAGGAAGCCATACAGCAAACCGCCGGCGATGATGAAACGCACACCGGCCATCAGCATCGGCGGCCACGATTCGACACCGATGCGAATGAACAGGTAGGTGGAACCCCAGACCAGGTACAGGGCAATGAAGGCGCCGATGAGCAGCAGCGGAAAGCGACGGGAGGCAGGCATGGCAGGTAACTCAGAAATCCGTTTTCGGGTGACCGAGTTTAGGGCGGTGCACAGGTAAATATAAGTTACAAAACCGTGCGAAATGAACGGCACACTTTTGCTGCGCTCATCAGGCGAATTTAGCCAAGGTTTCACCAACCTTCGCGGCAGGCGTTTTCTGCAGGCGGCACAGCAATTCGTGGGAGAGTTGCTGGACGCCGTGGGCATGGCGCAGCACGCCTGCCAGGTGTTGCAGCAGGTTGGCGGCCATTTCGGCATCGGCCATGGCCCGGTGTGCGGTACCGGTATGCGGCAGCCCGGCCCACCGGGTCAGGGTACCCAGCTTGTGGTTCGGCGCCGCCGGCAAGAGGCGCCGTGACAGCAACAGGGAACACGCGAAAGGCTGCTGGCGGCTGCGGCCGATGCGGCTCAGTTCGTAATCCCAGAACTTCTGGTCGAAGGCGGCGTTATGCGCCAGCAATGGGGTAACTCCGACGAACTCGGCCACTTCGTTCATCACTTTATCGACCGGCGGCGCCGTGCGCAGCATGGCGGTGGTGATGCCGGTGAGCCCGGCGACGAAGGCCGGCACCGGCACACCGGCATTCATCAGGCTCTGATAGCGCTCGACAATGCGCCCGCCTTCCAGCATCACCACCGCCACCTCGGTGGCGCGGCAGCCGGCACCGGGCGAGATGCCGGTGGTTTCAAAGTCGATGACAGCGATACGTTCCATGAAAAAACCTTAGTGCTTGAGCAACAGCGCGCCCTCGATGGGCACATAACGGGTGGCGGCGCGAATCAGCGACAACGCTGTCAGGCCGGGCACGCCATAGACTACCGCCTCGGTGCCGTGGCGCTGGATGACCCGTTCCAGCAGCAGGTCGAAGTCACCATCACCCGAGGCCAGCACCACCTGGTCGACCCGGCTGGCGGCATCGATCACATCGAGAGTGATGCCCACATCCCAGTCGCCCTTGGCCGAACCGTCGCTGCGCTGGATGAACGGCTTGAGGCGCACGTCGAAACCGAGGTTGCGCAGGATCTGCTGAAATTGCTGCTGCTTGCTGTCACCGCGATCGATGGCATAGGCGACGGCCTCGACGATCTCGCCTTCGCGGCTGACCTCCTTCCACAGTGCGGTGTAGTTGAAGTGGCAGCCATGGGCCTGGCGCACGGTGTAGTAGAGGTTCTGCACATCGGCGAACAGCGCGATCTTTTTCACCACATACCCTCGACATGAAAAGGGGCGCAATGCGCCCCTTCGGAAATGCCAGCAGTATGCCAGACCGGTCAGACGAACGTATCGTCATCCGAGAAGAAGCCACCACCATCGTTGCCGTAGTCGGTATCGGCCCAGCCACCCTGGTCATTGCCCCAGCCACCGTTGTCGGCAACCTGCTGCTGCGCCCCCTGGTCATTCCAGCCGCCGTTGTCACTGGCCGGTGCCGGCTCTTCCTTGATCACCTCGACCACCTCTTCAGGCTGCGAGTTGTGGTGGAACAGGCTGCTGATACCTTGCGCCAGCAACACGCCACCGGCGACGCCCGCAGCGGTCTGCATTGCACCACCGAGGAAGCTGCTGGCGCCGCTGCGCGCTGGCGCGGCGCCAAAGCCAGGCTGTTGCGGCTGTGCTTGAGCCTGCATCTGCGGCTGCGGCTGAGAGAAGCCTGGCGCACTCGGCTCGCGCCAACCGCCACCCGATGCTACCGGCGCACTAGGGCGCTGCGGCTGAACCGGCTCCGGGTTGCGCGCACCGGCACCGAAGATGCTGGAGAGGAACCCACCGCCGCCATTGCCACTGCTGGCACGGGTCGCCTCAAGCTGGGCACGGGCCTGCTTCAGTTCGGCCTCCAGCTGCTTGTTCTGCTCATCCAGGCGCTTGATCGCGGCTTCCTGAACCAGGATCGCCTGGGCCATGTAATAAGGCGCTGCCGGCTGCTGGCGGACATGCTCCTCGATCCGTGCCTGCGCCTGCGCATCGCGCGGCTGGCTTGGGTCTTCGGCTTGCTTGATGCGGCCGAACAGGCCGTCGATCAGGGTTTGTTCATCAGTGTTCATTGGGCTACCTCATGGGCTAGCAGGACATCGGACATGGCAAAGATGGGGCGCCCGGCCCAAGGATTCAATCACCGCGCGGGTGAAACTTTTTTCAGCAAGCGACCGCTCTGGGCTAAAGTTAGGCCCCTGCTTTTACTGCCTTGCGATGTTGACTGATGAATCCGCTGAGCGTTCTGCGCGACTCCCTGTACTTCTTCCGCCGCCACCTGGCCAGCATCATTCCGCTATGCCTGCCGCTAGTGGTGCTCGAAGCCCTCTTCACCCAGCTGCTGTACCGCCAGCTGGGCGAGCAGGCCTCGCCGGCCTACGGCATGCTGATCAGCCTGTTGTTCTATCCGCTGTACAGCGCGGCGCTGATCTTATACCTGGACACCCGCAGCAACGGCCAGGAGATTCGCAAGCGCGACCTGTTCGCCCGCGCCGTGCAGCTGTGGCCGCAACTGGCCCTGCTGATCACGATCAGCTCGCTGCTGATCATGGCCGGCCTGGCGCTGCTGGTGTTCCCGGGCGTGTGGATCATGATCAACCTGGTGTTCGCCGAATACCTGCTGGTGCTGCGTGGCCTGCCGGTGGTGCAGTCGATGCGTGAAAGTGCGCGCATGACCACTGGGCACTTCCTGCGCATCATGATCTGCGTGCTCGGCGTGCTGGCACCAATCTGGCTGATCGATGGCCTGCTGCTGATGGCCTTCCCCGAGCCCGCGCCGGGCGTTGAACTGGCCCTGGATAGCCTGAGTGGGTTCTTGCAGTTGTTCAGCACCGTGGTGCTGTATCGCCTGTTCATGTTGCTGGAAGCGCAAGAGCAAGCCTGAAGAACCGAGTACCGGAAAAGGACGACTATTAGCAGCAAACACCTGACCGAAACCCGCAAGTTTCTGAGCTATGTCCTGCGCCATGAGCCTCACGCCATCGGCCTGCAACTCGATGCCGAAGGTTGGGCAGATATCGATGCCTTGCTTGCCGGCGCGCCAAAGGCAGGCCGCACGCTAGGACCTGGCGACGCTCCGTGAAGTTGTCGATAGCAGTGACAAGAAGCGCTTCACGCTCTCCGAAGATGGCCAGCGTATTCGGGCTGCACAAGGGCATTCGGCTTCAGGCGTGAATCTCCAGCACACGAAAAAGCAGCCGCCGCCGGTGCTCTATCACGGGACGGCAACACGCTTTCTTGAGTCAATTCTGCAGCAAGGGCTGATTGCGGGTGCACGCCACCATGTGCACCTGTCGCAGGAAACCGTGACGGCGGTCGCTGTCGGGCAGCGATATGGGAAACCGGTGCTGTTGAAAATCGATGCCCAGCGCATGCATCGGCAGGGATTCAGGTTCTACCAGTCTGAGAATGGCGTGTGGTTGACCGAAGCGGTCCCCGTTGAATTCCTCTTGGTGGACGATTAACTGGCCTAAGGCTTACGGCGCAGCGGCCTCGCCCTACTCGCCTGCCTTGGTCTTCAAGGAGTTCAGGATTCTACCGATGTAGACGCCCGTTCTGCGGTCAACCGCAGCCGTGACCATACTCAACGGGCTTATTTGCGCAAATTGCCCTTTCATCTCGACCAACTGTGGGCGCCCGCAAAACATGTCCTGCTTGTCTTGGTCATTCATGAACCACTTGCCTCCAAGATGGCGCCTGAACACCTGCCCCACGTACCTGGCCGCGCCATCGATGATGGCGGCCTGATCTTTCGGCTTTAGTGCATCGAAATTTTCGTAACGACGAAGCAACCAGGCTTCCAGATAATCCAGCGAGGCAATGGAATAGTCGAATTGCTCTCGGTCGCCTGTTGGAAAACTGTGCAGGAAGCGATCGATGGCATCGTTCATGTCCATAAGCCAGTACTCGAAAAGATCGGCATTCAATCAAAGGGCTCCAGTGAAATCGTTGCTGGCCAGCAGGTTGAGGCGGTTGCTGGATTCCATCACCCCATCATATCTCCACCTACCGGATGCTGTGGATTCACTGTATAGGATTTCAGCTTGTTAGGATCAATCACCGCTTCCCCAGCATTGGGAAGTGCGCCGTCGACAGCTTTTACCCCCCCTTTTCACCCCAAGCCGCCGCCCGTTGCAGCGCCTGCCAGCGCTGAGGCAAGCGTCGCCAGCGCAGAAATGGTCTGTTTCTCTTCCTCACTCAGTTGATCCCGAGGCTTGTCAGGATAGATCCGAGCGGCTATCAACTCACCAGTCGCTGCGCCGGCCGCACCTGCAACCGCCGAGTTGCCCTGGGCCTGAGCCACCACGACACCCAATACGGCATGGGCCATGATCCGGACGTTTTCGTTATCACCCGCTACTTTCTTGATAACGCCGGCCAGGTACGGTGCCGAGGCACCGGCAAGCGCACCACCGATGTTGCCACCGGCCAGCCCCTGCAGGGCGGCCGTAACGGCTTGCGTCACCTTCTGGTAATCACCACTGGTGCCGTACTTGCCCATGATCCGCTGGTAAGCATCGGTAGCGACCAGCTTGTCTTGATAGGCCTTGCGCTCCTTCTCGCTAGCCCCTTCACCCGGCGCGTTGATCCCTCGCGCCTCGAGTTCCTCACGCGCCTCCTTGTCGGCCTTGAGCTGGCCCTCGGTGCGGACGATGTCCGAAACCTGGGTGCCGATTTCGCCAATCAGCTGCACCTGCTGCAGGCGCCGTTGCTCTTTCTCTTTGTCGAGGATCGGGCTGATGCTGTCGTTGGCATGCTCGACGTCGTGGCTGAGGCTGGCGACATCCTGCTTCTGCTGGCCCGGATCGCGGATTTCCAGGGTGCCTTCGGAAATGGCCGAGGACGTGGTGCCGCTGGCACTGCCGCTGTGGTTGTAGGCGATCAGCGTGCCGCTAGGCATGTTGCTGGTGAAACCCGAGGAGCCATTGTTGCCGCCACTGACGCTGGCACTGGCCATCTGGCTCTTGAACTGCGCCTTGTTCTCGATATCGCTCCAGCCAAGAGTGCCGGTGCTCAGGTGGTTCTTGTCGGCCCCGGCGGTGCTGGCGATCACGCTGCCATCGAGCTGCGTGTGCTTGCCCACATCGATCTGATAACCGCCCTTGCCGGCAAACAGCCCATAATGGCACTCGAACTGTCGACAGTCCGGACTGGCTGGTCTTGGTCATCCGGTAGTAGCTGTAGTCGCTGTCATAATTGTTTTAACTGCTTAGCTATTCTTTTTGCCGAATGACGTATTTGTTGTGTTTCTCCAAGTGTACTCAATGCATACAACCCCATTTCTATACTGTCAGACCTCGGGACGAACAACACCCACTTCAGTGCCAAGCCAGACCAGTATTCACTCTGACTTCTAAGGCCAGGCACAACAATTTTCTCAAACGGAAACAAGTCCACGACCCACTCTGGAAGGCCATAGCCTTTAAGCCCATCGATCATCTTGCATCGAACCACTTCTGGAGGATTCTCTAGCATAGGCAGAAAAAACACGCACTTGATTTCTTCCCCGAGCGTCTGAACAGAGGCGTTTGTTGATCTAGCCCAAAGCCCACGAGAAGTAAGCCCCAGAAAAAACGTCCGTCACACAACGTTGCCACAGGAAGCCACTTCAAATCCCTCCCGTCAGAGCCGTACTCATGTCTGCTCTCCCATGGCCCCTCAAGCTTAGAGAACTCCTTCAATAGTTTTTTAAGTTCATCTATCATCTAGATATCCCGGGAGTATGGGTAACATCCACACCATGACTACTCATTAAGGACTTGAACTGCTCACGAAGCTCGGGAGTCTAGTTCATCCCGTAATGCCCACTCCACTCATAGGTCCGAAGAACTCCATTTTCCTTCCCTATCCCGCCGCCGACGAT
>NZ_BCBG01000006.1:0-57780 GCF_001320485.1 Pseudomonas sp. NBRC 111130 | reverse complement strand
GCCACCCTCGGTCACGCTAGGCGACGCGGTCAGGGTAGCGGTGGTGGTATCGATGGTGTCGGTGATTTCGGTCACTGCCGGCGTCTGCGGCAGGGTCACGATCACGTTGCCGCCACCGGTGGTGCCGGTCACGGTGGTGGAAATCTGCCCGCCATCGATATACGGCGTGTCGTTCCCTGCAACCGGCACGTTGACGGTACCGGTGGTCTGGCCGGCCGGAATGACGATGACCGCGCCGTTCGAAAGGGTCACGGTCAGGTTGGTCGCCGGAGCCTGGCCAACGGTGGCGGTATAAACGATGACGCCACCCGCTTCAGTGATGGAAGGGGTGGCGCTGAGGGTGAGGTCGGTGGCGATCATCGTGACCGCCGTACTGGAGGTGGTGTCGACCCCCCCGGTTTCCTCGGTGGTCGCTGCGGTGGCGAAGCCTATCGGGGCCGTAGGGAAGCCGATGGTCGGGTCCACGCTGCCGGCCGTGGCGTCGAGCATTACGAAGCTGTGGCCGCCGCCTGCCGCGCCGCCACCGCCTGCCGCCGAAGGGCCGGCAGCCGTGGCTTCGAGTTGTGTAGTCGGGTCGACACCGGCGGCGATCGCCTGCTGCAGTTCTTCAACCGACGGGGCGGCTTGTGCGGCGGCCTGGCCCAGGTCAGTGCTGCTATCCGGCGCATCCGCGCTCCATTGGGAGTCGCGGCCCAGGTCGAGCAGGCGGCCATCGGCCAGTTCGAGGGTCACCGCCCCGCCCACCCCGGTGAGCACCTGCTCGCCCGCGAACAGGCGATCGCCCTCGATGAGTACGCGCCGGATGCCTTCTGGGGATACTGCGATGACTTGGCCAACAATGCTCTTGACGATCGCAACAACGCTGCTCATTGGACTCTCCGGCTTACCCGATGATGGGACGTCCCGGCCCATAGCGGCGTCTGTGGCGCCGCATCAGGCGGAAATGTATCGATAATAGGTCTGGACTTTTGACGTCAATTATTTGGCTATAACTCCTTGGAATTAACTTTATGCCAAACTATTGACCTTAAGTGTGCCATCCTAAACAATTGGCGAAGTAATGTCACATTGATATTTGAACGTGTGCTTTTCCTTCCCGAAGTGCCTCTCGAAGTGCCCTGTTGGAAGCTCGCTCATCGGTCAGATCAGGTTGCCATTTTCCAAACCTGCACAGCTTCCGCCGTGATTCAGGACAACAGCGCCTTCGGGGATCCGTAAAAAATGCGTGCGCCACTGTTTATCGCTCTGCCACTCGCTTTCGCCGCCACTTTCGTCCACGCCCAAACGCTGCCAGAAGCCATGCAGCAGGCCCTCGAAGTGCATCCCGAGATCCAGGCCGGGGTGAATGCGCGCGTGGCCGCCGACTACCAGTTGCGCGCCGCCAAGGGCGGCTATTTGCCGCAGGTCAACGTCACCGCCGGTTACGGCCGTGAAGGCAGTGACAGCCCGAGCACCGGTAACCGCTGGGAAACTTTGAACCGCGGCGAATCGGCCATCCGCCTGCGGCAGATGGTGTTCGACGGCTTCGCCACCTCCAGCGAAGTTGGCCGCCAGCAGGCTACCGTCAACGCCCGTGCCTACGCGCTGATGGACACCTCCGAACGCACTGGCCTGGACGTGGCCAAGGTCTACCTGGATGTGCTGTCGCGCCGCGAGATGGTGCGCCTGGCCCAGGAGAACCTGCAGAACCATGAACGCATCCTCGACCAGATCAAGCTGCGCACCAGCCGTGGCGTTGGCCGTCTGGCCGACCTCGACCAGGCTGAAGCGCGCCTGGCCCAGGCCCAGAACAACCTGATCACCGAGCAGACCAACCTGGCCGACGCCAACACCAACTTCCTCAGCGTGGTGGGGCAGATGCCGGATGAGCTGAGCGCCCCGGCGCCATTCATCGACCTGCTGCCAGCCAGCCTGGAAGAGGCCCGCGCGCAG
The DNA here is from genome assembly GCF_001320485.1 of Pseudomonas sp. NBRC 111130. Taxonomy (NCBI): domain Bacteria; kingdom Pseudomonadati; phylum Pseudomonadota; class Gammaproteobacteria; order Pseudomonadales; family Pseudomonadaceae; genus Pseudomonas; species Pseudomonas sp. NBRC 111130. The sequence continues at coordinate 55,848 of NZ_BCBG01000006.1, read as the reverse complement.
ATGGTAGAAAGCAGCCCGGTGCTGCGCTCGGCCGAGTCAGACATCGCCGCGGCGGAAAAACAGTACGACGCCGCCAAGTCCAGCTTCTACCCGCGCTTCGATGCCGAACTCGGTCGCACCGCCGACAACAACATCGACGGTGTCGCCGGTCACAACAACGATTGGGAAGCCATGGTGCGAATGAACTTCAACCTGTACGCTGGCGGCAGCAACAAGGCCGAGCTGGAAGCCAAGTCGCACCTGGCCGGCCAGGCCCTGGACATTCGCAACAATGCCCTGCGCCAGCTGAACGAAGAACTGGGCCTGGCCTGGAACGCGCAGGAAAACGCCAACGCCCAGGTGCCGATCGCCCAGCAGTACGTCGACCACAGCAAGCGCGTGCGCAGCGCCTACCAGCAGCAGTTCAGCCTCGGTGAGCGGACCTTGCTCGACCTGCTCGACAGCGAGAACGAAACCTTCACCGCCCAGCGCCGCTTGGTAGAAGTGAAGAATATTCAGTTGTTTACTCAGTACCGAATCAAGGCGACCATTGGCCAGCTGCTCAAGAGCCAGGGCGTTGTCGCGCCGATGGCCACCGTTGTGCAGAACGATTTGAAACCCAGGGTGAACCTGCCAGGCTTGAACTGAGGCGCACCCATCCACCTACCCGCCAGGTTGAAGAGAGCACCGCGTGGAATCCGAAGTCAGTCGAGTCCAACTCAACCACGATCCACGCAGTCAGCATGACGATCCGCTCCTGGATAGCCTGCTGACGCTGTGCGTCCTGCATCAAAAGCCTGCCAGCCGGGCGATGCTCACCACCGGGCTGCCATTGCCGTCCCAGCGCCTGAACGCCGAGTTGCTGCCCCGCGCCGCCGCCCGCGCCGGCCTGCAGGGGCGCCTGTTGCAGCGCAAGCTGGAGCAGATCCCGAGCATCGCCATGCCGGCCATGCTGCTGCTCAAGGACGGCCGCGCCGCGGTGTTGCTGGGCTGGGAGAATGATGACACTGCGCGCCTGCTGCTCAGCGAGAGCGATGGCGGCGAGGTGCTGGTCAGCCGCGAAGCCCTGATCGGGGATTACAGCGGCAAGGTGTTCTTCGCCCAGCCGCAGCACAAGTACGACGTCAACCACGGCAACCTGATTCCGCGCGCCAAGTCCTGGTTCCGCGACACCTTGCTGCGCAGCAAGTGGCTGTACATCGACGCCATCGCCGCCAGCCTGGTGATCAACCTTATCGCCCTGGCTGCGCCGCTGTTCGTGATGAACGTCTACGACCGCGTGGTGCCCAACCAGGCCACCTCGACCCTCTGGGTGCTGGCCGTCGGTATCACCGGCGCGTATGTGTTCGACCTGATTCTCAAAGGGCTGCGCGGCCTGTGCCTGGACCTGGCCGGCAAGAAGACCGACCTGATCATTTCGGCCACCCTGTTCGAACGCATCGTCGGCATGTCGATGAAGTACCGCCCGGCGCGGGTCGGCAGCTTTGCCCAGAACATCCACGAGTTCCAGGGGCTGCGCGACTTCCTCGCCTCGCTGACCCTGACCAGCCTGATCGACCTGCCGTTCACCCTGATCATCCTGCTGGTGATCGCCATCATCGGCGGGCACCTGGTGTGGATCCCGATCCTCGCCTTCCCGTTGGCCCTGGGCATCGGCTACGCCCTGCAGCGGCCGCTGATGGCAACCATGGAGCGAACCATGGCACTGGCCTCCGAGCGCCAGTCGAGCCTGATCGAGACTCTGGCCGGCCTGGACGCGGTGAAGGTCAACAATGCCGAAAGCGAACGCCAGTACATGTGGGAACAGACCCTCGGCACCCTCAGCCGCCTTGAGCTGCGGGTGAAGGTGCTGTCGAGCCTGGCGATGAACATCACCCTGCTGATCCAGCAACTGGCTGGCGTGGCGATGATCTGCGTTGGCGTGTACCTGATCATCGACGGCAACCTGAGCATGGGCGGCCTGGTGGCTTGCTACATGCTCAGTGGCCGTGCCCTGGGCCCGTTGAGTTCGCTCAACGGCCTGCTGGCCCGCTACCAGCAGGCCAAGGTGACCATGGTCTCGACCAACCAGATGATGGAACTGCCGCAAGAGCGCAACTTCGAGGAACGCCCGCTGAGCCGTAAGGTGCTGCAGGGTGGCATCGAGTTCCGCGGCGTCGACTTCACCTACCCGAACCAGCAGAACCAGGCGCTAAAGGGCATCAACCTGCTAATCCGCCCCGGCGAGAAAGTCGGCATCATCGGCCGCAGCGGCTCGGGCAAGAGTTCGCTGGCCAAGCTGATCGTCGGCCTGTACGAAACCGACAATGGCTCGCTGCTGGTAGACGGCGTGGACATTCGGCAGATCGACGTCAGCGAGCTGCGCCACAACGTCGGCTACGTGCCGCAGGATATCCAGCTGCTGGCCGGTACCTTGCGCGACAATCTGGTCAGCGGTGCCCGCTACATCGAGGACGAGCTGATCCTGCAAGCCGCCGAGCTGGCTGGCGTGCATGAGTTCGCCCGGCTGCACCCGGACGGTTACGAGTTGCAGGTTGGCGAGCGCGGGCAAAACCTCTCCGGCGGCCAGCGGCAGAACGTCGCCCTGGGCCGTGCGCTGTTGCTCAACCCGCAGATCCTGCTGCTCGACGAGCCAACTGCGGCCATGGACAACACCGGCGAAGAGCGCCTCAAGCAGCGCCTGCAGGCGGTGATCGAGAACAAGACTGTGCTGCTGGTGACCCACCGGGCCTCGCTGCTGACCCTGGTCGACCGGCTGATCGTCATCGACCGTGGGCAGATTGTCGCCGATGGCCCGAAAGCTTCGGTCATGGATGCGCTGAAGAAGGGGCAGATCAATGTTGCATAAGCTCGATTTCGGCGTGTTCAAGGCCGGCCTGCGCCGTTATTTCAAAGGCTCCGACTCGCTGCACGGGCAGCCGCTGCCCGAGGTCAACAAAGCGCTCATCGAAGACGCCCCGCGCGTCGTGCGCCTGACCATCTGGGGCGTGATCGCGTTTTTCCTGTTCCTGATCGTCTGGGCCAGCTTCGCGCCCATCGACGAAGTCACCCGTGGCGAGGGCAAGGCCATTCCCTCGTCCAAGGTGCAGAAGGTGCAGAACCTCGAAGGCGGCATCGTCGCCGAGATCTTCGCCAAGGAAGGGCAGGTGGTCGAGGTCGGCCAGCCGCTGCTGCGCCTGGACGAGACCCGTTTTGCCTCCAATGTCGGTGAAACCGAAGCCGACCGCCTGGCCATGGCCCTGCGTGTCGAGCGTCTGAGTGCCGAGGTTGAGGACCGCCCGCTGAAAATAGACGAAGAACTGCGCAAGGCCGCGCCCAGCCAGGCGGCGGACGAGCAGTCGCTGTACCAGAGCCGCCGCCAGCAGTTGCAGGACGAACTCGCTGGCCTGCAACAGCAGCTGGTGCAGAAGCAACAGGAGCTGCGGGAGTTCACTTCCAAGCGCGCCCAGTACGCCAACAGTTTGCAGTTGCTGCGCCAGGAGATCGGCATGTCCGAGCCGCTGGTGGCCCAGGGCGCGGTCTCCCAGGTAGAGGTGCTGCGCCTGCGCCGCTCCGAGGTGGAAACTCGTGGCCAGATGGAGTCCACGGCGCTGGCTATCCCGCGTGCGGAAGCGGCCATCAAGGAAGTCGAGAGCAAGATCGAAGAGACCCGCGGCAAGTTCCGCAGCGAGGCCCTGACCAAGCTTAACGAGGCGCGCACCGAGCTGAACAAGGCCACCGCTACCAGCAAGGCACTGGACGACCGCGTCAACCGTACCCTGGTCACTTCGCCGGTGCGCGGCATCGTCAAGCAGCTGTTGGTCAACACCATTGGTGGCGTGATCCAGCCGGGCAGCGACATCATCGAGATCGTGCCGTTGGACGATACGCTGGTGATCGAGGCCAAGATCCTGCCCAAGGACATCGCCTTCCTTCACCCGGGGCAGGAAGCGACCATCAAATTCAGCGCCTATGACTACACCATCTACGGTGGGTTGAAGGCCAAGCTTGAACAGATCGGCGCCGACACCATCACCGACGAAGACAAGAAGACCACCTACTACCTGATCAGGCTGCGCACCGACAAGAGCCACCTGGGCACCGACCAGAAGCCGCTGCTGATCATCCCCGGGATGGTCGCCACGGTAGACATCATGACCGGCAAGAAGACCATCATGAGCTACCTGCTCAAGCCGATCATGAAGGCCCGCGACGAGGCTCTGCGCGAGCGGTAAGCCCGACGCAGGCGCGCGCCCCTGTAGGAGCGGCCTTGTGTCGCGAAAGGGCCGCAACGTGGCCCCAGGGGTATCAGCACAGAGGCAGAGATTGCTGGGGCCGCGTTGCGGCCCTTTCGCGACACAAGGCCGCTCCTACAAGGGCAGTGCATGGTTCGAGCACCAAAATCAGGCACCACAACCCTTCATATCTTTATTCTTTAAAGATATTTAAATTATTTTTCTTATGCATTTATAGTCACTGCCACTGCGTACCCGTCGACCAATCGATGCGCCGCACGACTTGAACCCACACGGGTAATCCCCGTGCGTTTCTGATCGTTGCGCGCCATTGAAGTCGCGCACTGCGTGGGAGTGACACATGCCAGCCGCCTCGAACGCCTTGTCGACCATCGACAGCGCCCAGCCGCAAACCTTCGAAATCCGCCCGTTCTCCGGTGCCGTCGGCGCCGAGCTCATTGGCCTGGACCTGGCCAGGCCGGTCAGCGCCGAGGATTTCGCCCGTATTCATCGCGCCCACCTCGACCACCATGTGCTGGTGTTCCGTGACCAGCGCATCAGCCCGGAACAACAGATCGCCTTCAGCCGCCGCTTTGGCGAGTTGCAGATCCATGTGCTCAAGCAGTTTCTGCTTGCCGGCCACCCGGAAATCCTGATCGTCTCCAACATCATCGAGAATGGCGAGAATATCGGCCTTGGCGATGCCGGCAAGTTCTGGCACTCGGACCTGTCGTACAAGGAGCTGCCGAGCCTCGGCTCCATGCTGCATGCCCAGGAGCTTCCCAGCGAAGGCGGCGACACCCTGTTCGCCGACATGCATAAAGCCTGGGATGCGGTACCCGAAGCCCTGCGCAAAGTGGTCGAGGGCCGCAGTGCCGCTCACTCCTACACCGCCCGTTACGCCGAAACCAAATTCGAAGGCAACTGGCGCCCGACCTTGACCGCCGAGCAGCTCGCGCAGGTGAAGGAAGTCATCCACCCGGTGGTGCGTACCCACCCGGAAAACGGCCGCAAGGCGCTGTTCGTCAGCGAAGGCTTCACTACCCGCATCGTCGGCCTGCCGGATGACGAAAGCCGCGACGTGCTGCAACAGCTGTACGCGCTGAGCGTGCTCGAACAGAACATCTACCGCCACCAGTGGCAACCCCATGACCTGGTGTTCTGGGACAACCGTTCACTGATTCACCTGGCCACCGGTTGCCCGGCGCACCTGCGCCGCAAACTGTTCCGCACCACCATCCAGGGCGATGCCCCGTTCTGACGACTGAGGAATTCATCATGCGCAAATCCATCAGCCGCCTGGCGGCAAGCATCGGCCTGGGCGCCAGCCTGGTCGTCGGCAGCCTGGCGGCCCCCGCCGTGGCACATGCCGAAGGCAAGATCCGCATCGCCGAGCAGTTCGGCATCGTCTACCTGCTGCTCAACGTGGTGCGTGACCAGCACCTGATCGAGAAGCACGGCAAGCAGCAGGGCATCGACATCGAGGTCGACTGGGCCCAGCTGTCTGGCGGCTCGGCGATCAATGACGCGCTGCTGTCCGGTTCGGTGGACATCGCCGGGGCCGGGGTTGGCCCGCTGCTGACCGTGTGGGACCGTACCAAGGACCGGCAGAACGTCAAGGCCGTAGCCTCATTGGGCAACTTCCCGTACTACCTGGTCAGCAGCAACCCGAACGTGAAGACCATCGCCGACCTTTCTGACAAGGACCGCATTGCGGTGCCTGCGGTAGGTGTTTCGGTGCAGTCTCGCTTCCTGCAATACGCCGCCGCCCAGCAGTGGGGCGACAAGGAATACAACCGCCTCGACAAGTACACCCTGGCCGTGCCGCACCCGGATGCCACCGCCGCGCTGCTGGCCGGCGGTACCGAACTGAACGGGCACTTCTCCAACCCGCCGTTCCAGGACCAGGCGCTGGCCAACAAGAACGTGCATGTGGTGCTCAACAGCTATGACCTGCTCGGCCCCAACTCGCCGACCCTGCTGTTCGCCACCGAGAAATTCCGCAACGACAACCCCAAGACCTACAAGGCCTTTGTCGACGCACTGGCCGAGGCGGCGGACTTCGCCCAGAACGACAAGGCCGCCGCAGCGGATACCTACATCCGCGTGACCAAGGCCAAGATCGACCGCGACGCGCTGATCAAGCTGATCGACAACCCGCAGTACGAATTCACCGTCACGCCGAAGAACACCTACAAGCTGGCCGAGTTCCTGTATCGGGTTGGCGCCATCAAGCACAAGCCGGCATCGTGGAAGGACTACTTCTTCCAGGATGAACGCCCGCTGCAGGGGAGCTGACCGACCATGACCGCCCCTTTGCCAGGCCACACGGCCAGCAACCTGAGCCGTATCGCTACACCGCCGTTGCTCAAGGTGGACAGCCTGAGCCTCGAATACCGCACCGCGCAACGCGTGGTGCGGGCCACCCACCAGGTCAGCTTCGAAGTCGATCGCGCTGACCGCTTTGTCCTGCTGGGCCCATCAGGCTGCGGCAAGTCGACCTTGCTCAAGGCCGTGGCCGGTTTCATCGCCCCCCAGGAAGGGCAGATCCTGCTGCAGGGCCAGCCGGTCAACGGCCCCGGCCCTGACCGCATCGTGGTGTTCCAGGAGTTCGACCAGCTACCGCCCTGGAAGACGGTGAAAGAGAACGTCATGTTCCCACTGCTGGTGTCCGGCCAGCTCAAGCGCGCCGAGGCCGAGGAGCGGGCCTTGCATTACCTGGACAAGGTCGGCCTGGCCGCCTTTGCCGATGTCTACCCACACATGCTGTCGGGCGGGATGAAGGCACGCGTGGCGATCGCCCGGGCGCTGGCGACCCAGCCGAAGATCCTGCTGATGGACGAGCCGTTCGCCGCGCTCGATGCGCTGACCCGGCGCAAGATGCAGGAAGAACTGCTGCTGTTGTGGGAGGAAGTGCGCTTCACCTTGCTGTTCGTCACCCATTCCATCGAGGAGGCGCTGGTGGTCGGCAACCGTATCCTGTTGTTGTCGCCCCACCCAGGCCGGGTACGTGCCGAGGTGCACAGCCACCAGTACGACCTCGGCAGCCTCGGCGCTGCCGACTTCCAGGCCAGTGCGCGGCGCATCCATCGCTTGCTGTTCGACGAGGCCGAAGCCCCTGAGCCGGCCGATGACCTGGGCTTCAACGACATTCGCATCGCCTACTGAGGAGCTTCAGCCATGACCCCTACACCTGTACGCCAGGAATACGAGGTGCAGCTGGAGCCCTTGCTCAGTGTGCCTGTGGAACGCAATCTACCCTTGGCCCAACGCCTGTGGCAGCACGGCTGGCTGCGCAAGGCGGTGATCCTGGTGGTGATCGCCGCCTTGTGGGAAGCGATCGCCCGCTACCAGGGCAACGACCTGCTGCTGCCGACCGTCCTGCAGACGGCTGCGGCACTGTGGGACGGACTGCTCAGTGGTGAACTGCCGGCCAAGGTCGGCGTGTCGCTGGTGATCCTGCTCAAGGGTTACCTGCTGGGCATCGTGCTGGCCTTCGGCCTGACCAGCCTGGCAGTGTCGACCCAGCTCGGTCGCGACCTGCTGGGGACGCTGACCTCGATGTTCAACCCGTTGCCGGCGATTGCCCTGCTGCCGTTGGCGCTGTTGTGGTTCGGGCTGGGTGACAACAGCCTGATTTTCGTGTTGGTGCATTCGGTGCTGTGGGCGCTGGCGCTGAATACCTATGCGGGCTTTCTCGGGGTATCGGAAACCTTGCGCATGGCCGGGCGCAATTACGGCCTGAAAGGGCTGCGGCTGGTCCTGTACATCCTGGTGCCGGCAGCGTTGCCGTCGATCCTCTCGGGGCTGAAGATCGGCTGGGCGTTCGCCTAGCGCACCCTGATTGCCGCCGAACTGGTGTTCGGTGCCAGCAGCGGCAAGGGCGGGCTGGGCTGGTACATCTTCCAGAACCGCAACGAGCTGTATACCGACAAGGTGTTTGCCGGGTTGGCGGTGGTGATCCTGATCGGCTTGCTGGTCGAGGGGCTGGTGTTCAATACCCTGGAGCGGTTGACTGTTCGGCGGTGGGGCATGCAGCGGTAGTTTTCCTGTGCCGGCCTCTTCGCGGGCACGCCCGCTCCCACAGGTACTTCACAGTGTTCAGGACCTGCGCGATCCCTGTGGGAGCGGGCTTGCCCGCGAAGAGGCCAGCACAGGCGACTAATTCATGTACTGTGCAGCCGCATTGCTCAAGGTCCTGGCGATCTCTTCGCGCAGTGCCTGCGGCTCTTCGACCACCACGCCGTCGCCCTGGCTCAGCACCCACCAGCGCAATGGCCCGCCATCTTCCACCGTGGCCCGCAGCCGATGCCCGTGGTCCAGCGCCGTCAATTGCATGTCCATGCTCAACGGCGCTTCACGCAACTGCTTGGCCAATGGATCGCTGACCCAAGCTTGCATCTCGATTCCTGCACCTTGCCCAGGCTGAAGCGAATCACCACGCAAAAATCCCTGCAAATCGAAATTACCCCGCAGCTCGCCAGCAGAGTTCGCCGACCAGTGCCAGCCAAACGGAATGCTCTTGTCATTGCGGTCCAGCGGAAAGATCAGCGACAGTTCGTTGAGGTCCCGTTCCACCGTACGTTTGCTGACATTGAAGCCCACATCGCGCAGGCGCCATACCAGTTCGGCACTGGTGATACCTGGAGAACGGCTGGGTAACTGGCGCAGCAGCGCCCATTGACGGCTGAGGGTGGCGCGGGTGGTGGCGAACGGCAAAAGGTAACGTCCTTGTCTAGGCTTGCCGCAACAGGATGGCGGCTCGAACGGGTCATGGCAATTAGCCATAACTCGTTCAGATCAAGGAATGCGCAATTGGTTGCCTTGCCTTGAATCGTCCGCGACAGGTTTTGACGTGACGTCGCGCAGAATCACGCCTCATCACAGCCGCGGTCGGGCCTGTGGGTCGTTCAATGAGGATGAACATGTCTGCTGTCAGCAATATCCATTCGCTGCTCGCCCGTCTTCTGCCTGAGCAGGTCATTTGCCCACCGACACCCGCCGGCAGGCGACAGCGGCTGTTTGCCGGGGTAGGGCAGCCCAGCCAGCGTGCGTTGCTGGTCAACCGACTGGACGAAGCGCACGACCTGCAGGCGGTATACCTGGACCTGCGCCAGCAGGCGCTGGCCGGCAATGTCGCAGCACTCAATGACCTGGGCTGGATCTGGCTCAACGGCAAGTACTGGCGCGCCGACACCGCGCTGGCCGGGCACCTGCTGCGCATGGCGGCGCTGCAGGGCAATGCGGCGGCCTGGTTCAACCTCGGGCAGCAGCATTACTTCGGCAAGGGCGTTGCAACTTCCTATGTCCAGGCCGAGGAATGTTATCGCCAAGCGTTTGAGCGCGGCATGCTGCATGCCGCTGCCGCGCTGGGCGACCTGTATGAAGAAGAGGTCTGCGATGCCGCGCTGGGCTGGCAGGTGGACCTGGTCCAGGCCTATCAATGGTTTCAGCGCGGCGCCGAACGCGGCGAGGCGCGCTGCCGATTCGAGGTGGGCTACCGCTTGCTGCATGGTCTGCATGTGGACGCTGACGTCAAGGCCGCGTTGTATTGGCTGGAACTGGCGGCTGCAGCCGGAGTCATGCAGGCTGCCGAAGAGTTGGCGGTACATTTCAGCAGCCGCGATGAAGCGCGCTATCTGGATTGGCGTGATCGCGCGGTGCAGATGGGCAGCACATTGGCACTGACCATGAAGCTGGAAGACCAGGTTCAGCCCTGAATGAACATGAATTCATGAGGTCCTCCGTCGCACACGGTTGACGACAGGGGGAGGCACAGGCGTATATTGATAGTTAGCAAACTATGAATATCCTTGGTTCCCCACATGTCCATTGACTCCTTGCGCCTGCAGGTCAGCAGCGGCATGGTGGTTGCCGCTCGCCATTGGCGGCGCATCTGCCACAACGCGTTGATCGGCTACGGTATCTCCGAGGCCTGCGCCGCACCGTTGCTGATGATCGTGCGCTTGGGCGATGGCGTGCATCAGGTGGCCGTGGCCCAGGCTGCCGGCCTGGAAAGCCCGTCGCTGGTGCGCCTGCTCGACCAACTGTGCAAGGCTGGCCTGGTCTGCCGCAGCGAGGACCCGCTGGACCGCCGCGCCAAGGGCCTGAGCCTGACTGCCGAAGGCCGTCGCCTGGCCGAAGCGATCGAAGCCGAACTGGTGCGCGTGCGCCATGACGTGCTGCAGGGGATCGACGAGGCGGACCTGCTGGCCGCATTGCGCGTGCTGCGTGCCTTCGAGGCTGCTGGCCTGGGCATTGCGGGCGGGGCGGCATGAACGGTTTCTTCAGCTCGGTGCCACCGGCCCGCGACTGGTTCTACGGCGTACGTACCTTCGCCGCGTCGATGATCGCCCTGTACATTGCCCTGCTGCTGCAGTTGCCGCGTCCATATTGGGCGATGGCCACCGTCTACATTGTCTCCAGCCCGTTCGTCGGCCCAACCAGCTCCAAGGCGCTGTATCGTGCCGTGGGGACGCTGCTCGGTGCTGCCGGGGCGATCTTCTTCGTGCCGCCGCTGGTGCAGTCACCGCTGTTGCTGAGCATCGCCATCGCCCTGTGGACCGGCACCCTGCTGTTCCTCTCGCTGAACGTGCGCACGGCCAACAATTACGTGCTGATGCTGGCCGGCTACACCTTGCCGATGATTGCCCTGGCGGTGGTCGACAACCCGCTGGCGGTGTTCGACGTGGCGTCCTCCCGGGCCCAGGAGATCTGCCTGGGGATCGTCTGCGCGGCGGTGGTCGGTGCGATTTTCTGGCCGCGCCGGCTGGCCCCGGTGGTGGTGGGTGCCACCGGCAACTGGTTCACCGAAGCGATCCGCTACAGCGACATTTACCTCGCCCGTGAAGCCAGCGCCGACAAGGTCGCAGGCATGCGTGCAGCGATGGTCACCACGTTCAACTCGCTGGAGCTGATGATCGGCCAGCTCGGCCACGAAGGTGCCGGCCCGCACACCCTGAAGAATGCCCGCGAGCTGCGCGGGCGGATGATCCATCTGCTGCCGGTGATTGATGCCCTTGACGACGCTCTGATCGCCCTCGAAGGCCGCGCCCCGCTCCATTACGCGCAGCTCCAGCCAGTGCTGGATGCCGCCCGCGAATGGCTCAAGGGCACCGCCGACAGCGCGTCTGTCTCGCGCTGGACGGCTTTGCACGAGCAGATCGACCGCTTGCAGCCCGGCGCCGCCGCGCTCGATCAGCGTGCCGAGCTGCTGCTGTCCAACGCACTTTACCGCCTGACGGAATGGGCCGACCTGTGGCAGGACTGTTGCTCCCTGCAGCATGCCCTGCGCAGCGACGACCCCAAACCCTGGCGCGCGGTCTACCGCCACTGGCGGCTGGGCCGCCTGACCGCATTCTTCGACCGCGGCCTGATGCTCTACTCGGTGGTCTCCACGGTGCTGGCGATTGTCGTCGCCTGCGGGCTGTGGATCGGCCTGGGCTGGAACGACGGCGCCAGTGCGGTGATCCTCGCCGCGGTGTCGTGCAGCTTCTTCGCCGCCATGGACGACCCGGCGCCGCAGATCTACCGGTTCTTCTTCTGGACCTTGATGTCGGTGATCTTCTCCAGCTTGTACCTGTTCCTGGTGCTGCCCAACCTGCACGACTTCCCGATGCTGGTGCTGGCCTTCGCGATCCCGTTCATCTGTGTCGGCACCCTCACCGTGCAGCCGCGCTTCTATCTCGGCACCTTGCTGACCATTGTCAACACCTCGACCTTCATCAGCATCCAGGGTGCTTATGACGCCGACTTCCTGACCTTCCTCAACTCCAACCTGGCGGGCCCGGCCGGCCTGCTGTTCGCATTCATCTGGACCCTGGTGATGCGCCCGTTCGGCGTGGAGCTGGCGGCCAAGCGCATGACCCGCTTTGCCTGGCGCGACATCGTCGAAATGACCGAGCCGGCGACCCTGGCCGAGCACCGCCAACTCGGCGTGCAGATGCTCGACCGCTTGATGCAGCACCTGCCCCGCCTGTCGCAGACCGGCCAGGACAGCGGGGTGGCACTGCGCGACCTGCGCGTCGGGCTTAACCTTCTCGACCTGCTGGCCTACCTGCCGCGGGCCGGTCAGCAGGCCCGCGAACGCCTGGGCACGGTGATCGAGGAGGTCGGCGCGCACTACGCCGCCTGCCTGCGGGCCGGTGAACGTCTGCACGCGCCAGCCGCACTGCTGCGCAACATGGAGCGGGCACGCCTGTCGCTGAACCTGGATGAACTGTACGAACGCGGCGATGCCCGCACCCACTTGCTGCATGCCCTGGCAGGCCTGCGCCTGGCGCTGCTGCCGGGTGTCGAGGTGATGCTCGAGCCTGCCGAACAACCGCAACTGCCCCCCGGCCTGGACGGAGCGCCCCTGTGATCGGTGAACTGGATATCAGCGGGGTATTCCTGCCCACGCTGCTGGTGATGATGTTTGGCACCTACCTGCTGTTCCTGGGGGTGCACGCGGTGCTGGTGCGCCTGCATTTCTACCGCCTGGTCTGGCACCGGGCGCTGTTCAACGTTGCCCTGTACGCCGTGCTGCTGGGCGCGGTCGACCACTTTTGCCGAAGCCTGATGCTGCCATGAAAAAACCTTTGCTGACCCTGGGCCGTGTGGTCCTGACCTTGCTGGTAGTGACCTTCGCCGCCGTGCTCGTGTGGCAGATGGTGGTGTACTACATGTTCGCCCCCTGGACCCGCGACGGGCACATCCGCGCCGACGTGATCCAGATCGCCCCGGACGTGTCCGGCCTGATCCAGAAGGTCGAGGTGCGCGACAACCAGACCGTCAAGCGCGGCGACGTGCTGTTCACCATCGACCAGGACCGCTTCACCCTGGCCCTGCGCCAGGCCAAGGCGACGCTCGGCGAGCGCCAGGAAACCCTGGCCCAGGCGTCCCGCGAAGCGCAGCGTAACCGCAAGCTCGGCAACCTGGTGGCGGCCGAGCAGCTGGAAGAGAGCCAGTCCCGCGAGGCCCGCGCCCGCTCGGCGGTCAGCGAGGCCCAGGTGGCGGTCGACACTGCCCAGCTCAACCTGGATCGCTCGGTGGTGCGCAGCCCGGTGGATGGTTATCTCAACGACCGCGCACCGCGTGACCACGAGTTCGTCAGCGCGGGTCGCCCTGTGCTGTCGGTGGTCGACAGCGCCTCGTACCACGTCGATGGCTACTTCGAGGAAACCAAGCTGGGTGGCATCCACATCGGCGACGCAGTGGACATCCGCGTGATGGGCGACAACACCCGTCTGCGCGGCCACGTGCAGAGCTTCGCTGCCGGCATCGAAGACCGTGACCGCAGCAGCGGTGCCAACCTGCTGCCCAACGTCAACCCGGCGTTCAGCTGGGTGCGCCTGGCCCAGCGTATTCCGGTGCGCATCGCCTTCGACGAAGTGCCGGAAGACTTCCGCATGATCGCTGGGCGCACTGCCACGGTGTCGATCCTCGAGGGCCAGCGGCCATGAAACAGCTGATCCTCGCGGGGCTCTGCCTGTCCCTGGGGGCCTGCATGATGGTCGGCCCCGATTACCAAGTACCGAAGGACGCGGCGGTGCAACGCAGCGACCTCAACGGCCCGCTGCGCCAGGATGCCGACAGCGTGGTGTCGGCGCCGGTGCCCGAGGACTGGTGGCAGCTGTATCAGGATCAGCGCCTCAACGAACTGGTGCGCCAGGCGCTGAGCGCCAACACAGAGCTGCGCGTCGCTGCGGCGAACATCGCCAAGGCCCGTGCACAGGTCGAAGTGGCTGAGTCCCAGGGCGGCTTCAACGGCGGCATCAAGGCCGGCGCCCAGCGCCTGCAGGAGTCCGGCCAGGCCTTCCTGCTGCCTGAAAAGGTGCCGGTGGCCAACATCGGCGAGGCGATCATCAGTGCCTCGTACCAGTTCGACCTGTGGGGCACCTTCAAGCGCGGCACCGAGGCCGCCAAGGCCAACGCCGACGCGGTGCAGGCCGCCGCCGACACCGCGCGCATTACCTTGGTGGCCGACGTGGTCAAGGCCTACACCCAGGTGTGCTCGGCCAACGAGGAATACCACATCGCCCGCGAGTCGCTCGACCTGCAGGAGCAGAGCGTGAAGCTCAACCAGCGCCTGCGTGACGCGGGCCGTGGCGACGAAACCCAAGTCACCCGCTCGCAGACCCAGTTCAAATCCTTGCGTGCCGAACTGCCGCGCTTCAAGGCCGAGCGCGAGACTGGCCTGTATACCCTGGCAGCGCTGCTGGCCAAGCCTGTGGATAAATTACCTGCCGGCACCGCTGACTGCGCCGAGCTGCCACAGCTGAACCAGCTGGTGCCGGTTGGCGACGGTGCGGCGCTGCTCAAGCGCCGCCCCGACGTGCGCCAGGCCGAACGCCAGCTGGCGGCGGCCACCGCCGAGATCGGTGTGGCGACCGGTGCGCTGTATCCGGATATCAGCATCGGGGCTCAGGTCGGCACCATCGGTATCCTCGAGGACCTCGGTGATCCGTCGACAAACCGCTGGGGCTTTGGCCCGCAGATCAGCTGGAGCATCCCGACCAACGGCACCCGCGCCCGCATTCGCATGGCCGAAGCCTCGACCCAGGCGGCGCTGGCGCATTTTGATGGGGTGGTGTTGAACGCCATTCGCGAAACCCAGACCCGTTTGGCGCAGTACAGCGCCTTGCTTGACCGGCGTGATGCGCTGGCCGAGGCGGAGAAGTCGGCGAAGGAAGCGGCGGACCAGACGCACCGGTATTACCAGGCAGGGCGTGAGTCGTTCCTGGCGGATTTGCAGGCGACGCGGACTTACACCGACATGCGCTCGCAGCTGGCGGCGGCTAACAGCCAGGTGGCGTTGGGGCAGATTGGCGTGTTCCTGGCGTTGGGTGGGGGGTGGAAGGAAACTGCCAAGCACTGAGATTGCGGTCGTTGTGGGAGCGGTTCTACAGGCTCCCACAAGTATGCCTCGAGCACTTGAGGGGTATCACTTTTTTGGACCTGAATCAAATCCCTCAGTCTTGATCTCCCTCCGAACTATCCTACAGGGCCTGTCGGAAACAGCTGTCTTGGCTGAAAAGTCTTCCCGGAATAATGTCCTCGGGTCTCCTTTCCAAAGGCATTGACCCTTTCGCAATTCATTCCTTCTGTTTACTTCCTGCGCCGCACGCATTGGTCCGGGTGCAGTTCCCTGGCTTGAATTTATATCGATATGGATATATTTTTTGATCTGCAGCTTCCTGCATGTTCAGCCAAGCCTTGTGAGACGGACGGATGGAGCAGTGTGATTCAGTGCCTTGGAAAGGGCGAGTCATGAATTGCACATCAAGCGTCTGGATCGACGGAATAGGGGGATCTGCATGCGGGTCGATGAGAAACCCATCGAGTGGGTGGGCAGCAGTAAAGAGGACGTACGCAGTTTTCCGCTGGTAGCTAGACAGCGAGCTGGGTACCAACTGGATTTGATTCAGGCAGGCGAGGAGCCTGCGGACTGGAAGCCTGTGGAAACGGTAGGACAAGGCGTACGGGAGATTCGCATCAAATGCAAAGACGGCGCTTTTCGCGTTTTTTATGTCATTAGCCGCCCTGAAGCCATCTATGTCCTGC
The DNA here is from genome assembly GCF_001320485.1 of Pseudomonas sp. NBRC 111130. NCBI lineage: Bacteria > Pseudomonadati > Pseudomonadota > Gammaproteobacteria > Pseudomonadales > Pseudomonadaceae > Pseudomonas > Pseudomonas sp. NBRC 111130. The sequence goes on along the minus strand of NZ_BCBG01000006.1, from coordinate 40,111 downwards.
ATGCGTTTCGCAAGACTACTGAGAAGACTGAAAGACGCGACATCGACTTGGCAAGAGCCCGGTTCAAGTCGCTGAGTTAAAACGGAGAGATTCAACAATGGCAAACGAGCGATCTACCTCGGTTTGGGACGTGTTGGTTGATTCGCCTGAAGAGGCCGAGAACCTCCGGCTGCGTTCGAAGCTGATGCGCGAATTGACCAAGGCTGTGCGAGCCTGGGATCTTCCGCAGAAAGATGCAGCAAAGCGGTTGCGAGTGACTCAACCGCGCTTGAGCGAGTTGCTCAATGGCAAGATTGATAAATTTTCACTGGATGCCCTGGTAAACCTGCTGGCCAATGCTGATCTGGAAGTAGATTTCACGGTGAAAGGGAAGGCAGCATAGTTCGGGCAAGTGATTCGCTTCGGGTTGGCCTTGCGCTGGCCAGCATTGTTAGCGCTGGCCAGTCTACCTGCGCTGTCAGATATTTCCGAACCTGAAACCAAATGCTTCAATTCGGGTTCCATGTCGAATTATCCTACGGCACCTGTCGGAAGGTGCTGTCTTGGCTGGGAAGTGCTCCCGGACTACTGTCCCTGGGTCGCCTCGCAAGGCGATCGGGCGTGAGACACCCGGTTTACATTCGGTAGCACCGCTTCATGGCGGTCGTGTGCGGACAGGCTTTGGCCTGGCCGGGGTTACCGTATGTCCCGGGTCTCACACCGTGCACGACTGCCACCCAATTCCGTGAGACGAAGAGGAGAGCAGTTCCATCTCTCATACGGAGTTCCGACATGAAAAAGCTCGTACCCGACCCACCTTCATCCTCTATGCCTCAACTCGACATCCCTGGCTTCTCGTTCATCACCCCGCCCAGCACCGAACAATGCGACTCGCTGGTCCATGCTTTGACCCTTACCGTGCAGCAAACCTACAGCGTCCTGCTGGACAGCGAACCAGGCCCACAACGCGATGCCATGGCCATGAACATCCGTCTGCTATGCCGAATGGTTTCTGCCTTGGCCGACCATTCGGACCTCCCCATCTAAAGCAAGGAGCGACAGGATGAGCACTTATCCACAAGATGCAGTAACAGCAGGCATTGAGACCTTCGATCTGTTCAGCCTCAAGCCCAACGTGCCCTTTGACCATGCGTTCTCGCAGCTTTCGGTGTTGCTCGGCTGCATCCGCCACCTGACCACCGAAGCGGAAATGGAGAATGACCGCGTGGCTGGAAGTGCGGCGCGGATTCTCAGCGAGATGGCCAAGGCCCTGATTGATGATATGGAACGCGGGCTGAACAAGGTACATCAATAGGCTTCACAACCTTTTGCATCGCTACAGGGATTGGGCTTGCCCGCGTAGACCGCGTCGACTTCTTCGCGGGTAAACCCGCTCCCACAGGGATCGCGCTTCTTTGAAGAGAATTGAACGCATTGCCCGGCTGTCATCCCTTTCCCCACTTCATCTGATTAGTCTCAAGATATTTCATGAAATCCACCCCCAGCCCTTGAGCGAAGCAAAGTGGAAGTGAACAATGTTCTCTTTCGCATTCCCTCCGAGACTGGCCATGAAAACCCGTTCCCGTCTGCTCGCCTGGTTGCCAGCTGTACTGCTCGGCCCGCTGCTGGCGCTGTGCAGTTCCCTGGCGCAGGCCGAAGCGCCCGCTGAGGCCGCCAAGGCCCTGCATTTACTGGACTACATTGGTGCCGACTATCCGCCAACCGTGGAAAACGGCACGGTCATCGACGACGGCGAATACCGCGAGCAGCAGGAATTCAGCACGGTTCTGGCCGACCTGGTCAAAGGCCTGCCGGCCAACGCCGAACAAGCCGGGCTTCAGCAGGGCGTGCAAGCGCTGCGCCAGGCCATCGACCAGCGCCAGGACGGCGCTGCGGTAGCCAAGCAGGCCCGCCAGTTGGGTGCGCGCCTGGCGGTGGCCTACGAGGTCAGCCAGGCCCCGGTAATCACCCCGGACCCCGCCCGAGGTGCGTCGCTGTATGCACAGAACTGCTCGATCTGCCACGGTGATACCGGCGCCGGTGATGGCCCGGCAGGTGTGGGCCTGGAACCCGCACCGGCCAACCTGCGGGACACCGCACGCCTCGACCAGTTGAGCCTGTTCGACCTTTACAACACCCTGGCGCTGGGGATCGACGGCACAGAAATGCCGTCCTTCGCCGATCAGCTGGATGAGCGCCAGCGCTGGGACGTGGCCGCCTACGTCGCCAGTTTTACGGCCAAGCCGGAAGCCGCCAAGGGCGACAAGACCTGGAACATCGCTGATCTGGCCCGCCAGACCCCGGCCGAAGTCGCCGCCAACGAAGGCGCTGCGTCGGTCGAGGCGTTCCGCGCTCAGCGTGCCCAGCCGCCGCAGGTCAAGCGCGGCCCGTCGCAGTTGCTCGCTTACACTGCCAGCACGCTGGACAAGAGCTTGGCGGCTTACCGTGCAGGCGATCGTGATCAGGCCTACGACCTGTCGGTAGCGGCTTATCTGGAAGGCTTCGAACTGGTTGAAAGCTCGCTGGACAACATCGATACCGTAGCGCGCAAGAGCACTGAAAAGACGCTGATGGCTTACCGTCAGTCGCTGCAGGATGGCCTGTCAGTCGCCCAGGCTGAACAGCGTCTGGCCGAAGCGAAAACCAAGCTCGACCAGGCCGCCAAGCTGCTGGGCAGCGATGGCCTGAGCTGGTCGCTGAGCTACATCTCCGGCCTGCTCATCCTGCTGCGCGAAGGTCTTGAAGCCATTCTGGTTCTGGCGGCGATCCTGGCCTTCCTGCGCAACACCGGCCAGCAATCGGCCATGCGCAGCGTCAACATCGGCTGGGGCCTGGCGCTTGTCGCAGGCTTTGCCACCTGGGCCGTGGCGGCCTATGTGATCGACGTCGGCGGTGCCCAGCGTGAGCTGCTGGAAGGCAGTACGGCCTTGTTTGCCAGCGTGATGGTGCTGTGGTTGGGCGTGTGGATGCACGACCGACGTCATGCGGCTGCCTGGCAGGACTACATCAAGAGCAGCCTGGTCAGTGGCGGCGGGCGCTTCGGCTTTGCCGTGCTGGCGTTCTTCTCGGTGTACCGTGAGCTGTTCGAAGTGATCCTGTTCTACGAAACCCTGTGGCTGCAGGCTGGCCCGGCGGGTCACCAGGCGGTGCTCGCCGGAGGGGCCACTGCGCTGGTGCTGCTGGTGGGCCTGGCTTGGGTGATCCTGCGCGGGTCGGCCAAGCTGCCACTGTCGCTGTTCTTCAGCATCAACGCCGGGCTGCTGTGTGCCCTGTCGGTCGTGTTCGCCGGGCATGGCGTGAAGGCGCTGCAGGAGGCGGGTGTGCTGGGTACGCGGCCGATGGCGTTCTTCGAGTTCGACTGGCTGGGGATTCACCCCGATGTGTATTCGCTGAGTGCGCAGGCGGTGGCGCTGCTGGCGATTCTGGTGTTGTATGGGCGTAGTCGCCTGGCCGACAAGCGCCGGGCTGCCGTTTAAGGTTGATGCTGCTGGCCTCTTCGCGGGCAAGCCCGCTCCCACAGGCCTCGTGCTGCCCCTGTGGGAGCGGGCGTGCCCGCGAAGAGGCCAGTGCAGGAAAATAGAGATTTAGCTCAATGCGCATCTGGATCGACGCCGACGCCTGCCCCAAGGCAGCCAAGGACCTGATCGTCAAATTCGCCCTCAAGCGCCAGCTCGAGGTGGTCATGGTGGCTGGCCAGGCCGTTGCCAAACCGGCGTTCTCGATCGTCCGCCTGATCGTGGTGCCCAGCGGCATGGACGCGGCCGACGATTACCTGGTCGAGCACGCTGTGCCTGGCGAGCTGGTGATCTGCAGCGACGTACCGCTGGCCGACCGCCTGATCAAGAAGGGCGTGGCCGCGCTGGATCCGCGTGGCCGTGAGTTCGACGAACGCAACATGGGTGAGCGCCTGGCGGTGCGCAACCTGTTCACCGAGCTGCGTGAACAGGGCCAGGTCGGAGGCGGGCAGGCGCCCTATGGCGACCGCGAGAAGCAGGCGTTCGCCAATGCTCTGGACCGTATCCTCACCCGCCTGGGCAAGGGCTGATCACTCCCCTTCGTGTGTCAGCTCCAGCACCCGGTCCACCAGTTTGTAGATGCCACTGGCGGCTTCACTGATCGACTTGGCCACCATGTAGGCCGGGGTGGTCACCAGCTTGCGCTGGGTGTCTTCGACGATGTCATGCACATCACACACTTCGTGCTTGCCGCCCATCTTTTCCACCGCCGCCGCGGTACCTGCGTCATTGCCGATGGTGCAGACCACGCCCGGGCCATAGATCTTCGCCGCCAGCGCCGGCGAGATGCAGATCAGGCCGATCGGCTTGCAGGCTTCGGCAAAGGCTTCGGCCAGGCTCAGCACGTCCGGGTTTACCGTGCATTCGGTGCCTTCCACGGCAAAGTTGGACAGGTTCTTCGCCGCGCCGAAACCACCGGGCACGATCAACGCATCGAAATCCTCGGCCTTTGCCTCACGGAGGTCCTTCACTTCGCCACGGGCGATTCGCGCCGACTCGGTCAGCACATTGCGTGACTCGGGCATTTCCTGACCGGTCAGGTGGTCGATCACGTGCATCTGCGCAATGTTCGGCGCAAAGCACTGCACCTGTGCGCCGCGCTGGTCCAGGCGCAGCAGGGTGATCACGCTTTCGTGGATTTCCGCGCCGTCGTACACACCACAGCCGGAAAGAATCACCGCTACTTTCTTGGTCATGCTCATTACTCCATTTTCGAGGCGCTAAATGACTCCATTTTCGAGGCGCTAAATGTCGTCTAGTTTGGCAGATGTGGCCATAGGGATTACGCCGGGCGCATCCTAATCTCTGTGGATAACCCTATCGAGCGTTGCCCATGGACCTGATTCTGCTGGCCGTGCCGTTCTTCTTCGTGCTGATCGCTGTGGAGCTGATTGCCGACCGCGTGCGCGGCCAACGCAACTTCACCCTTGCCGATTCGATCAACAGCCTGAGCACCGGCGCGCTGTCCACCAGCACCGGCCTGTTGACCAAAGGGGTCGGGCTGCTGAGCTATGCGCTGGCCTGGGAGCACCTTGCGCTGCTGCGTCTGCCGTCGAATGCCATGTGGGTCTGGCTGCTTGCTTTCGTGCTGTACGACCTGTGCTACTACTGGCTGCACCGTCTGGGGCACGAGCGCAACGTCCTGTGGGCGGCGCACTCGGTTCATCACCAGAGTGAGGAATACAACCTCACCACCGCCCTGCGCCAGACCAGCAGCGGCTTCATCTTCTCGTGGATCTTCTACTTGCCGCTGGCGCTGATCGGCGTGCCGCCCGTGGTGTTCATCACCGTGGCGTCGCTGAACCTGCTGTATCAGTTCTGGGTACATACCCGGCATATCCCCAAGCTTGGCTGGCTCGAGTGGGTGTTGATCACGCCCTCCAACCATCGCGTCCACCATGCGCAGAATCCTGTTTACTTGGATCGCAACTACGGCGGCGTGTTCATTGTCTGGGACCGTCTGTTCGGCACTTTCAGGGAGGAAGACCCGGCCGAGCCGGTGGTGTTCGGTGTGACCACGCCCTTGGCCAGCTGGAATCCGCTGTGGGCCAACCTGCAGTTCTACGCCCAGCTTTACAGCGATGCCCGCCGCACGCGCAGCTGGAAGGACAAGCTGCGCATCTGGTTCATGCCCACTGGCTGGCGCCCGGCCGATGTCGCGGCAGCTTATCCACAGGCGAAGCAGAACCTGGCGTTGTTCCGCAAATTCGAGATTGCCCTGGGCCGGGCGTGGCAGGTGTACGTGGCGGTGCAGTTCGCGGTCTACATCGCGTTGGGCAGTTATCTGATGGACGTGGCCGAACGTGTGCCAAGCGCCGCGCTGGTGCTGGGTTGGTCGCTGATGGCGTTTGGCTTGTTCGTGCTGGGTGCGGCCCTGGAAAACCGGCCGTGGGCGGTGCGCCTGGAACTGGCGCGCCTGCTGACGCTGGTGCCGGCGCTGTACCTGGCCGGCACGCTCGGCTTAGCGGTGGTCGTGCCCGTGTTCTGGCTGCTTCTCGGTGTTTACCTGCTGTTCAGCGTTGGCGGGCTGTTCTTCTGCCGCCGCGCGGCGTTCGGCACGCAGGGTACGAAAACGCCGGCGCAGCCAGAGCAGGCCACCCAGCAGCAACAGGCCGCCGAGCACCCATAGCTCGTACTTCTTGATGCTGCCCAGCATGCCTTCGAGGATAGCGCCGAAGTGATAGGCCGCCAGGCCCAATACCAGGGCCCAGACGGCGGCGCCGATGCCGTTGAGCAGCAGGTAGCGACGCGGCGAGTAGCCAGACAGGCCGATGGCGATCGGCATCACCGTGCGCAAGCCGTAGACGAAGCGGAAGCTCAGCACCCAGATGTCGGGGTGGCGGCGGATATGCTCCAGCGCGCGGTCACCCATGGCCTGCCAGCGCGGCTTGCGCGCAAGGATCTTGCGCCCGTGGCGTCGGCCCATGAAGTACCACAGCTGGTCGCCAGCGTAGCTGCCACAGAAGGCCACCAGAACCACCAGCTTGATGTCCATGTATTCGCGGAACGCAAGGAATCCCGCAAGTACCAGAATGGTCTCGCCTTCGAAGAAGGTGCCTAGAAAAAGGGCAAAGTAGCCGAAATCCTGCAGGAATTGTTGGAGCATTTTCTGAGGTGCTGGCGAAATGAACGCGCAGCCTACCCCTTCGCGCGCATTCGTGAAAGTGTCCAAATGTGTCTCGACGTGAACAATTCCTACACGGACAATACCGGCAGCCTTAAGTCGCGGCTTGCGCGAAGCGGTAACACAGCCGTCATAATGGGCGCTTATCTTGCCGCTCAATTGATCATAGGGCGTTAACGTCCTCAGGAACGTCAGATGAATAATGAAGTGCTAACCCCTGTCGCGATCAAGGACGCCCAGGCAGTCCCCGAACAGATGGTACAGACCCCGCCAGACCTGCCCGAGGTCGTCGAGCCGGTGGTCGAAGTCGCCGCTCCGGCCCCTGCGCCGACGCCGGCCATTGCCGTCCCGAGCCTGGACGACAGCAGCCTGTACATTCATCGCGAACTTTCCCAGCTGCAATTCAACATCCGTGTGCTGGAGCAGGCGCTGGACGAATCGTACCCGCTGCTCGAGCGCCTCAAATTCCTGCTGATCTTTTCCAGCAACCTCGACGAGTTCTTCGAGATTCGCGTCGCCGGCCTGAAGAAACAGATCAACTTCGCCCGCGAACTGGCCGGCGCCGATGGGCTGCAGCCGCATCAGGCGCTGGCACGCATCAGTGAGCTGGTGCACATCGAGGTGGAGCGCCAGTACGCGATCCTCAACGATGTGCTGCTGCCGGAGCTGGAAAAGCACGCCATCCGCTTCATTCGTCGCCGCTACTGGACACCCAAGCTCAAGTCCTGGGTGCGCCGTTACTTCCGCGACGAGATCGCGCCGATCATCACCCCGATCGGCCTTGACCCGACCCACCCGTTCCCGCTGCTGGTGAACAAGAGCCTGAACTTCATCGTCGAGCTCGAAGGGGTCGACGCCTTCGGCCGCGATTCCGGCCTGGCGATCATCCCGGCGCCACGCCTGCTGCCGCGCGTGATTCGTGTGCCGGAGGAGGTTGGCGGCCCAGGCGATAACTATGTCTTCCTGTCGTCGATGATCCATGCCCACGCCGATGACCTGTTCCAGGGCATGAAGGTGAAGGGTTGCTACCAGTTCCGCCTGACCCGCAACGCCGACCTGGCGCTGGACTCCGAAGAGGTCGACGACCTTGCCCGTGCGCTGCGCGGTGAGCTGTTCTCGCGCCGCTACGGCGATGCCGTGCGACTGGAAGTTGCCGACACTTGCCCTAAACACCTGTCGGACTACCTGCTCAAGCAATTCAGCCTGAGCGAGAGCGAGCTCTACCAGGTCAACGGCCCGGTCAACCTGACCCGCCTGTTCAGCATCACCGGCCTCGACAGCCACCCGGAGCTGCAGTACACGCCATTCACCCCGGCGATCCCCAAGCTGCTGCAGAACGCGGACAACATCTTCAGCGTGATCGGCAAGCAGGACATCCTGCTGATGCACCCGTTCGAGTCCTTCACCCCGGTGATCGACCTGCTGCGCCAGGCCGCCAAGGACCCGCACGTGCTCGCCGTGCGCCAGACCCTGTACCGTTCAGGGGCCAACTCGGAAATCGTCGACGCCTTGGTGGATGCGGCGCGTAACGGCAAGGAGGTCACTGCGGTGATCGAATTGCGCGCGCGCTTCGACGAAGAGTCCAACCTGCAGATGGCCAGCCGCCTGCAGGCTGCCGGTGCGGTGGTGATCTACGGTGTGGTCGGGTTCAAGACCCACGCCAAGATGATGCTGATCCTGCGCCGCGAGCAGGGCGAGATCGTGCGCTATGCGCACCTCGGTACCGGCAACTACCACGCCGGTAACGCCCGCCTGTACACCGACTACAGCCTGCTGACCTCCGACGACGCCCTCACCGAGGACGTCGGCAAGCTGTTCAGCCAGCTGATCGGCATGGGCAAGACCCTGCGCATGAAGAAGCTGCTGCACGCGCCATTCACCCTGAAGAAGGGCATGCTCGACATGATCGCCCGGGAGACTCAGTTCGCCCTGGAAGGCAAGCCCGCGCACATCATCGCCAAGTTCAACTCGCTGACCGACGCCAAGGTCATCAAGGCGCTGTACAAGGCCAGCCAGTCGGGCGTGAAGATCGACCTGGTGGTGCGCGGCATGTGCTGCCTGCGTCCAGGCATTCCGGGGGTTTCGCACAACATTCAGGTGCGCTCGATCATCGGCCGCTTCCTCGAGCACACGCGGGTGTTCTACTTCCTCAATGGCGGCGAAGAGCAGATCTACCTGTCCAGTGCCGACTGGATGGAACGCAACCTCGACAAGCGCGTCGAGACGTGCTTCCCGGTCGAGGGCAAGAAGTTGTTGCTGCGGGTGAAAAAGGAGCTGGAAGGCTACCTGACCGACAACACCCACGCCTGGACCTTGCAGCCTGACGGGCGCTACGTGCGCAGCACCCCGACCGGCAACCAGAACCCACGCAGTGCCCAGGCGACCCTGCTGGAGCGCCTGAGCAACCCGGTCCTCAACGTACGCTGAGGACGAAGCCGACCCGGGCCAGCCACTCCGCCTCATTGGCGAAGTCGGCCTGGGTCAGCTGGTTCTGTTCCAGCCAGCCTTCAGGGAACACCACTTCAAGGCTGTCTTCGCCGGCCTGCAGCTCTACCTTGGGCATCTGCTGGTTGCCACGGATATGGTGGAACAAGATGGCGAAGCGCAGCAGCACGCACAGGCGGATCAGCTGCACGGCTTCGTCGCCGAATTCCGAAAACTTGTCCTTGGGGATGTTGCGCCGATGGCCGCGCACCAGCAGCGCCATCATCTGCTGCTCGTCGCGAGAAAACCCCGCCAGGTCGGAGTGCTCGATCAGGTAGGCGCCATGCTTGTGATAATGGTAATGGGCGATATCCAGGCCGATTTCATGGATTTTCGCCGCCCAGCCCAGCAGGTCGCGCCAGTTGCCTTCTTCAAGCTTCCAGGCCTTGGCCACCTGGTCGAAGGCGTGCAGTGCCTTGCGTTCGACGCGTGCCGCCTGGCCCTGATCGACGTGATAACGCTCCATCAGCGAATTGAGGGTGCGCTCGCGTACATCCTCGTGGTGGTGGCGGCCGAGCAGGTCGAACAGCACGCCTTCACGCAAGGCGCCGTCGCAGTGGTCCATGCGCTGCAGCTCCAGGGCGTCGAAAATGGCTTCGAGAATCGCCAGGCCGGCCGGGAAGATGGCCCGCCGGTCGGGTTTGATGCCTTCGAAATCGATCTTGTCGGCCTCGCCGAGCTTGAACAGCTTGCGCTTGACCCAGGCCAGGCCCTCGGCATTCACCTCGCCGTTGCCCAGGCCGCCGGCCTTGATTGCGGCGCCGATGGCGCGGATGGTGCCGGACGAGCCGATGGCCTCGTCCCAGGTCAGGCGATGCAGGGCGTTTTCGATGCTCATCAGTTCCAGGCGTGCGGCGGTGTAGGCCTGGGCGTAGCGCGCCGGGGTGATCTTGCCGTCGCGGAAGTAGCGCTGGGTGAAGCTCACGCAGCCCATTTGCAGGCTTTCGCGCAGCAGCGGTTCGAAGCGCTGGCCGATGATGAACTCGGTACTGCCGCCGCCAATGTCGGCGACCAGGCGCTTGCCGGGCGTGTCGGCCAGGGTGTGCGACACGCCGAGGTAGATCAGGCGTGCCTCTTCACGGCCGGAGATGACTTCGACCGGGTGGCCGAGAATGGCTTCGGCGCGCTGGATGAATTCGTTGCGGTTGCGCGCTTCGCGCAAGGCATTGGTGCCGACGATGCGCACGGAGCCTGCCGGCATGCCGTTGATCAGTTGGGCAAAACGCTTGAGGCATTCCAGGCCTCGCTCCATGGCTTCTTCGCTGAGCTTGCGCTCATCGTCGATGCCGGCGGCCAGCTGAACCTTCTCGCCGAGCCGCTCGAGAATGCGGATTTCGGTATGGTGAGCCTTGGCCACGACCATGTGGAAGCTGTTGGAGCCCAGGTCGATGGCGGCGATCAGGGACAGGTTCTTCGCGGAGGTATGCGGCATTCTGTGTGTTCTCGGTCGGTAACCCGGCAATCGTGCCACGATCCTTGGCTGACGCCAACGCGCACCGCACCGGGCCTTGATGCAAGGCAATGTGCCATTCCATGCTATGACACTTGTGTGACAGTTTGGATTCGTGGTGTCTTGCACAACTATAGTTACACTCAATCGTCCGTGACTTCCTGTAGGGCCTGGGTGCCGCTATCATGGGCCACGTTTTTTTGCTTACGACCCTGGAGATATCCATGAGCAGCGATCTGATCAAACACGTCACCGACGCCACCTTCGATGCCGAAGTCCTGCAGGCTCAAGGCCCGGTGCTGGTCGACTACTGGGCTGAATGGTGCGGTCCATGCAAGATGATCGCTCCGGTTCTGGACGACATCGCCTCCTCCTATGAGGGCAAACTGACCGTCGCCAAGCTGAACATCGACGAAAACCAGGAAACCCCGGCCAAGCACGGCGTGCGTGGCATCCCGACCCTGATGCTGTTCAAGAACGGCAACGTCGAAGCCACCAAGGTCGGCGCTTTGTCCAAATCGCAGCTGGCCGCGTTCCTCGACGCCCACCTGTGATGTGAAGAAAAAACCCCGCAAATGCGGGGTTTTTTCTTTTTCAGAGCACTGGACGCAGAAAAAAGCAAGTGTTACATTCGGCCTCGCACTGCTTCTTCAGTGCCCTCTGCACGCCGTCGCCGAAGCATCCCTAATTCGAATCAGTACGCGATCCTGTCGCCATCAAGCGGCGCGGCCTCATTAAGCCAAAGCTTAATTCTCCCTTCTTACATGATTACGTCATTCCCCTTATGAACCTGACTGAACTCAAGCAAAAGCCGATTACCGATCTTTTGGAAATGGCCGAACAGATGGGCATCGAAAACATGGCCCGTTCGCGCAAACAGGACGTGATTTTCGCCCTGCTGAAAAAGCACGCGAAAAGCGGCGAAGAGATCTCGGGTGACGGCGTGCTGGAGATTCTCCAGGATGGTTTCGGTTTCCTGCGTTCGGCTGATGCGTCCTACCTGGCCGGCCCTGACGACATCTACGTCTCGCCAAGCCAGATCCGCCGTTTCAACCTGCGTACCGGCGACACCATCGTCGGCAAGATCCGCCCACCGAAGGAAGGGGAGCGTTACTTCGCCCTGCTGAAGGTCGACACCATCAATTTCGACCGCCCGGAAAACGCGAAGAACAAGATCCTCTTCGAAAACCTGACGCCGCTGTTCCCGAACAAGCGCCTGAAGATGGAAGCCGGCAACGGCTCCACCGAAGACTTGACCGGTCGCGTCATCGACCTGTGCGCCCCGATCGGCAAAGGCCAGCGTGGCCTGATCGTCGCTCCGCCGAAAGCCGGTAAGACCATCATGCTGCAGAACATCGCGGCGAACATCACCCGTAACAACCCAGAGTGCCACCTGATCGTCCTGCTGATCGACGAGCGCCCTGAAGAAGTGACCGAAATGCAGCGCACCGTGCGCGGCGAAGTGGTCGCTTCGACCTTCGACGAGCCGCCAACCCGCCACGTGCAAGTTGCCGAGATGGTGATCGAGAAGGCCAAGCGCCTGGTCGAGCACAAGAAGGACGTGGTCATCCTGCTGGACTCCATTACCCGTCTGGCCCGTGCCTACAACACCGTGATCCCGAGCTCCGGCAAGGTACTGACCGGTGGTGTCGACGCCCATGCACTGGAGAAGCCGAAGCGTTTCTTCGGCGCCGCGCGTAACATCGAGGAAGGCGGCTCGCTGACCATCATCGCCACCGCGCTGGTCGAAACCGGCTCGAAGATGGACGAAGTGATCTACGAAGAGTTCAAGGGTACCGGCAACATGGAACTGCCCCTGGACCGTCGTATCGCCGAGAAGCGTGTGTTCCCGGCCATCAACATCAACCGTTCCGGTACCCGCCGCGAAGAGTTGCTGACCGCCGACGACGAACTGCAGCGCATGTGGATCCTGCGCAAGCTGCTGCACCCGATGGACGAGATCGCCGCCATCGAGTTCCTGGTCGACAAGCTCAAGCAGACCAAGACCAACGACGAGTTCTTCTTGTCGATGAAGCGCAAGTAAGATCGTCGTACCACACGAAAAGCCGGGGAAACCCGGCTTTTTGCTATCTGTACTTTGGCTATTGCTGCCCTATCGGCGCTACACTCAGCACCCCGACCGATACGGCCAATACGAGGCTCATGCATGCAGTATCGCGATTTGCGCGACTTCATCCGTGGCCTGGAGCAGCGCGGTGAACTCAAGCGCATCCAGGTTCCGATTTCCCCAGTCCTGGAAATGACCGAGGTCTGCGACCGCACCCTGCGCGCCAAGGGCCCGGCTTTGTTGTTCGAAAAGCCCACCGGCTTCGATATGCCGGTGCTTGGCAACCTGTTCGGCACGCCAGAGCGCGTGGCCATGGGCATGGGTGCCGAGTCGGTCGACGAACTGCGCGAGATCGGCAAACTGCTGGCTTTCCTCAAGGAGCCCGAGCCGCCGAAAGGCCTGAAAGATGCCTGGTCCAAGCTGCCGATCTTCAAAAAGGTCGTGTCGATGGCACCCAAGGTGGTCAAGGATGCGGTGTGCCAGGAAGTGGTCGTCGAGGGTGACGATGTCGACCTCGGCCAGTTGCCGATCCAGCACTGCTGGCCGGGCGACGTGGCGCCGCTCATCACCTGGGGCCTGACTGTGACGCGTGGTCCGAACAAGGACCGCCAGAACCTGGGCATCTACCGCCAGCAGGTGATCGGCCGCAACAAGGTGATCATGCGCTGGCTGAGCCACCGAGGCGGCGCGCTGGACTACCGTGAGTGGTGCGAAAAGAACCCGGGCCAGCCGTTCCCGGTCGCCGTGGCCCTGGGCGCTGACCCGGCTACCATCCTTGGCGCCGTGACGCCAGTACCGGACACTCTCTCCGAATACGCCTTTGCCGGCCTGCTGCGTGGCAATCGTACTGAGCTGGTCAAGTGCCGTGGCAGCAACCTGCAGGTACCCGCCACCGCTGAGATCATCCTCGAAGGCGTGATACACCCGGGCGAAATGGCCCCGGAAGGCCCTTATGGCGATCACACCGGCTATTACAACGAGGTGGACAGCTTCCCGGTGTTCACCGTCGAGCGCATCACCCACCGGCAAAACCCGATCTACCACAGCACCTACACGGGCCGGCCGCCGGATGAGCCGGCGATTCTGGGGGTGGCACTGAACGAAGTGTTCGTGCCGATCCTGCAGAAGCAGTTCCCGGAAATCGTCGATTTCTACCTGCCGCCTGAAGGCTGCTCGTACCGCATGGCTGTGGTGACCATGAAAAAGCAATACCCAGGCCACGCCAAGCGCGTGATGCTGGGTGTGTGGTCGTTCCTGCGACAGTTCATGTACACCAAGTTCGTTATCGTCACCGACGACGACATCAACGCTCGCGACTGGAACGACGTGATCTGGGCCATTACCACGCGCATGGACCCCAAGCGTGATACGGTGATGATCGACAACACCCCGATCGATTACCTCGACTTCGCGTCGCCGGTATCCGGGCTGGGGTCGAAGATGGGCCTGGACGCCACGCACAAGTGGTCGGGCGAGACTACACGCGAATGGGGCCGGGTTATCGTCAAGGACGAGGCCGTCACCCGCCGTATCGATGAGCTGTGGGATCAGTTGGGAATAGATTGATGCAGGTAACGTTGCAGCCGTCCGGGGCGGTGCTGGCGCTTGAACCCGGGGAACGGATCCTGGATGGAGCGCGGCGGCTGGGCTATGACTGCCCGAATAGCTGCCGCAATGGCAATTGCCATGTCTGCGCCGCGTTGTTGGTCGAAGGAAGCGTGCGTCAGGACGGTGAAGTCCGTGACCATGGCGAGTTGTTTACCTGTATTGCCGAGCCGCTGGAGGACTGTGTGTTGCTCTGGGATGGTGTGCTGGCCCCGGGCGAGCTGCCCGTGCGCAAACTGGCGTGCAGCCTGAGCGAATGCGTCGAGGTCGGTGGCGACGTCTGGCGCGTGCGCTTGCTGGCGCCAGCCGGCAAGCCGCCGCGTTACCATGCTGGGCAGTACCTGATGATCGAGCGCGAGGGCGGCAAGCCGGCAGCCTTTTCGCTGGCTTCTGCGCCACATTCCGGGCGCGAGCTCGAGCTGCATGTGCTGGGCCGCGAGGCTAGCGCGCTGCAGTTGCTGGCGCAGTTGCAGCGTGACCGCATGGCGCGTATCGAAATGCCATTCGGCGATACCCACCTCGCCGAGCTGCCTGACGGGCCGCTGGTGCTGATTGCCGCTGGCACCGGCATGGGCCAGATGCACAGCTTGGTCGAACATTGCCGCGCCCAGGGCTTCAAGCACCCGGTGCACCTGTACTGGGGCGTGCGCCGCCCGGAAGACTTCTACAGCATCGAGCATTGGGCTGAATGGGAGCGCTTGCCCAACCTGTTCTTGCACAAAGTGGTCAGTGACCTTTGTGGCTGGGAAGGGCGTTGCGGCATGCTGCACGACGCGGTGCGTGAAGATGTGAAAGACCTCAATACCGTGCATGTGTATGCCAGTGGTTCGCCGAACATGGTCTACGCCACCCTCGACGCCTTGGTCGAGGCTGGCATGGATGCGCATCGCATGCGCGCCGATGTGTTTGCCTACGCACCACGCGCTTAATAACCGAAGTTTGAAATAGTGGGTATAAGGCGGTCATTGTTACCGCCTTGGCCATTAACTTTCGCGGCCATCGAAACAATACTTCCCAGTCGTCGGAACTGCGCATGAAACTCTGTTCATGGGACTTGAGTATTGGCGTATTTCTATCCTATGGTTACTGCAAGCGCCGCTGGCGCGGCCGCACAGGCCACGTCATCAGCGCCTCCCGCTTTATGCGTAGTAAACAGGGAATAATGGCGGCAGCTTATGTCGGCACTTGAAAGTTTGTCCTGGGAAGTTGCCTATCCTCCGGCGCTCGACTTCGGTCAGCAACTCACCCGTGAGCAATTGCTCACTTCCATGCAAATGACCATGTCTCGCCACGAAGGTGGCCCTGTCTGGTTGTTTGCCTATGGCTCGTTGATCTGGCGCCCGGAATGCAATTCGGTGGAGCGCCAACGGGCGCGAGTGCATGGTTATCACCGTGGGTTGTACCTGTGGTCGCATGAGCACCGCGGTACGCCGGAAACGCCAGGCCTGGTGTTCGGCCTTGATCGCGGCGGCTCCTGCAGCGGTTTTGCCTACCGACTTGAAGACAGCAACCTCGATGATTCGCTGATGGCCCTGTGGCAGCGGGAAATGCCTTATCCGGCGTATCGGCCGCACTGGCTTAGCTGCCGACTGGATGATGGCAGCAAGGTACAGGCCTTGGGCTTCGTACTGGAGCGGCACTTGCCGTGTTATGCAGGCAACTTGCCCGATACGTTGCTTAGCCAGATTCTGGCCAGTGCCAAGGGGCGCTACGGCACCACGCGGGATTATGTCGAGCAGACACTGAATGCGCTGCGCAGCCATCAGATGCCGGATCGCAACCTCGAGGCACGGTTCCGGCGCTGCCATAACCTGCACGGCCCTCTTCGCGGCGGTTCGACGCCTCGATAAACCCGTTCCCACAGGCACTGCGCAATCTTTCTATATTACGCGGTCTCTGTGGCAGCGGGTTCACCCGCGAAGAGGCCAGACCTACACTTACTGGGCCAATACCACCAACTTACCCACAGCCCGCCGTTGCCCAAGTTCTTCAATGGCCGCCCCGGCTTCAGCCAGTGGATAAGTCTTCGACACCAACGGTTTCAACTTGCCCTCGGCATGCCAGGCAAACAGCTGCCGGAAGTTCGCCGCATTGTCCTCGGGCTGGCGCTGGGCAAAGGCCCCCCAGAACACCCCAAGCACCGCGGCCCCCTTGAGCAGCACCAGGTTTGCCGCCATCTGCGGAATCGTCCCGCTGGCAAACCCCACCACCAGCAGTCGGCCCTGCCACGCCAGTCCGCGCACGGCCTGGTCGAACAGCTCACCGCCTACCGGATCGTAGATCACATCCACGCCCTGGCCGCCGGTCAGGCGTTTGATCTCTTCCTTGAGGCTGGCCTGGCTGTAGTCGATCGTTTCGTCAGCCCCTGCGGCCTTGGCAACGGCAAGTTTCTCGGCGCTGCTGGCTGCGGCGATCACTCTTGCGCCCATGGCTTTGCCAATTTCTACCGCTGCCAAGCCAACACCACCGGAGGCACCGAGCACCAGCAGGGTTTCGCCGGGCTGCAGCTGGCCGCGCTGCTTCAATGCATGCATCGAGGTGCCATAGGTCATGCCGAACGCGGCGGCGGTGGCAAAATCCATGCGCTCGGGAATTGGCATCACGTTGTAGAACGGCACTGCCACCTGCTCGGCAAATGCTCCCCAGCCGGTCAGGGCCATCACCCGGTCGCCGACTTTGAAGGCCCCAGCCCGTTCGCCGACCGCTGCGATCACCCCAGCGGCTTCGCCACCCGGTGAAAAAGGCAGGGGTGGCTGGAACTGGTATTTGCCTTCGATGATCAGCGTGTCGGGGAAATTGACCCCGGCGGCCTGCACATCGAGCAGGATCTCGTTCTTCTTCGGTACCGGACTGGCCACGTCCTCCAGCACCAGGTCACGAGCTGGGCCCAGGGTTTTGCACAACACAGCTTTCATCGGGCTATTCCTTTGCGTGTAGTGGCCGATAAGTGTAGGAGGGTCGTCTGCCGGGTCAACGAGCATGGCCCGCCCTGATGTGCTGGCATAAGCCTGGGCTTGGGTTTGAACGGCATGCTGGGTAAGCTGGCGCCAATTGTTTTGAGGAGCGAATTCGTGAAAGCGTGGATCTTGATGGTACTGGCGCTGATGCTGCCAGCGGCGGCCATGGCCGAGGAAGCCAAGGAAGGGGAGCCGAAGGTTTCCTATATCACCCTGAGCCCGCCCTTCGTCGGCAACTACGCCCTCGATGGCAGCCCCAAGCTGCGTGTGTACAAGGCCGATGTGGCCCTGCGCGTAACGGGCGACGCCGCAGCGGCTGCGGTCAAGCACCAGGAGCCGCTGATCCGCAACCAGCTGGTGGCACTGTTCACCCAGCAGACGGTGGACAGCATGAGCAACGTCGACGCCAAGGAGAAGCTGCGCCAGGAAGCGTTGAAGCAGGTGCAGCAGGTGATGGAGTCGGAAGAGGGCAAGCCGATTGTCGAGGATCTGCTGTTCAATAACCTGATTGTTCAATAACGCAACATGCTCAAGTTGAAGCCTGCAGGAGCGGCCTTGTGTCGCGAATGGGCTGCCTAGCAGCCCCGGCATTCTAAGCGGCGAAGCTGAAATCCTGGGGCTGCTGCGCAGCCCTTTCGCGACACAAGGCCGCTCCTGCAGTTGGTCGCGATTGCTCGTGCTCAGCGCGCCAGCGCAATGATCGCCGCCCACTGCTCTTCAGTTACCGGCATCACCGACAACCGAGTGCCTTTCTGCACTAGCGGCAACTCTGCCAGCGCACTCTGCTGCTTCAGCAAACCCAGCCCCAGCACCTGACGGAAAGTTTTCACGTGGGCCACATCTACCGCGCTCCACGGGTTCTTCTCGGCATTGGCCCTGGCGTCGAAGTAGTGGCTTTGCGGGTCCAGTGCCGTCGGGTCCGGGTAGGCCGCCGTGGTGATACGGGCGATACCGGCAATGCCCGGCTGCGGGCAGCTGGAGTGGTAGAAGAAAAACTCGTCGCCTACGCTCATGGCCCGTATGAAATTGCGCGCCTGGTAGTTGCGTACGCCATCCCAGCGCGCCTCGCCCAGCCGGCCAAGGTCTTCGATCGAGAGCTCCTCGGGCTCGGATTTCATCAGCCAATAGGCCATGGATACTGCTCCTGAAAAGGTTTGAAATAACCTGTTGCACGAAACCGACAGCCGGTTGGCGTCAACGTTTGCGTTGACGACTCAGGTTGTCGGAAAATGCGCCGATTTTAAAGCTAGACGCTCCGGCGGCACCTAGAAGGTCGCCGAGCCTGAACGTATGCCTAGGGGGGCATTCTTCGATGAACCAACGCAAACCGGATCTACTGTGGATCCTGGTCTTCATCTTTGGCCTGGGTGTGGTCACCACCGGTTATGCCCAGGGTATCTGGGAGCGCAAGCTGGATACCGCCTATCAGACACCGGTCGACGCCACCCTGCAGAAACGCTGAACTACCCGCTAACGCCGCTCAGGTCGGCGCCAGGTACCAGCTGCGGTCGCTGACCGTCCCTTGCAGCGGTACGTCCCAACTGGCTTGCGCCAGTCGCTCGACCTTCTGGCACTCATGCGCCAGCCCCAGCAGCAATGGTTTCTTCCAGGTCTTGCGACGTGCCTGGTAGGCCAGGCTGCGGTCATAGAACCCCCCGCCCATGCCCAGTCTCCCGCCGACCTCATCGAAGCCGACCAGTGGCAACAGGATCAGATCCAGCGACCAGATCGGGCGCTGGCGCCGACGGTCGGTCAATGGCTCAGGAATACGGAAGCGGTTGCGCTTGAGTTTTTCGCCCTGCTCGAAACGCTGGAACACCATGCGCGTTCGCGGCCAGGCATGCAGTACCGGCAGGTAAGTGCGCTTGCCGCGGCGCTGAGCCTCGCGCAGCAGCAGGCGCGGGTCGATTTCACCGTCGTTGGGCAGGTACAGGGCGATATGCCGGGCGCGGCGAAACAAGGGGTGCTGCGCCAATTGGCGGTACAGGCCGCGTGAGGCCTGGTGCTGCTGTGCGGGTGTCAGGGCGCGGCGGGCATTGCGAAGCAGGCGACGAAGCTGGGGGCGGGAAAGCGACGCAGTTTCGGTCATGGCACTGGTTATCCCAGGTGTCGGATTGCCCAGCTGAGCGCTCGGCAGGAGGAATCAGGCTCCCCGATAAGACCGCTATCGGTGTAGCCCTTGAACCCGAAAGTTCAAGGTGGAGATTGCAGGGGGCGTTAAGGCTTTCCGTCGGGCGGACATGCACACCTGCCCCAGCGTGCAACCCCCGTGGTTGTGCGTATCGGCTCAGGGACATAACCGACTGGCGCATCCCCCAGGGAGTGGCGCCAGTATACCAATCTCAGCCGTTTTTGGTACCCGCATCGTCGGACAACGCCTGATCGACCCTTTCCAGCAGGTCCCGCACCTGTTCACGGCTGGTGCCACTCACTGGGGCATCGGCGCGATCCTCCTGGCGGTGCAGCATCTCGTGAGTGATATTCAACGCCGCCATGACCGCAATGCGGTCTGCACCGATCACCTTGCCGCTGCTGCGGATCTCGCGCATCTTGCCGTCCAGGTAGCGCGCGGCGCTGACCAGGTTGTTGCGCTCTTCCGGCGGGCAGATGATCGAATACTCCTTGTCGAGGATCTGCACGGTGACGCTATTGCTTGAACTCATGAGTCTTGCTCCAGGGCCTTCAGGCGTAAAATCATCGACTCGACCTTGCGCTTGGCGATCTCGTTCTTTTCGATGAGGTGGGCGCGCTCTTCGCGCCAGGATTTTTCCTGAGCTACTAGGAGTGCATTTTGCCGTTTTAGTTGCTCGATGCGTTCAATCAGCAACTCGAATCGGCTCATCAGCGCTTGCAGGTCGTTCTCTTGCGTGGGTTGCACTCGATTCGCTCCGTCGTTGAATCACCCTGCGAGGATGCCTCTCCCGGCGCAGCGGCGGCCAGTGCCGATGGTCTTGGCGCGCCTGCCGGTGCTAGGATACAAGGTCTTCATTCTAGTCAAATGCGCCGTCTGGCGCCTAGCCGACCATGCCTAATACTCAATCGCCTTACGTTGCCTTCGCCATGCTCCTTTCCAGCAATGGCCACCCTGTAACCCCTGCCGAACTGCACGGCCTGTTGATCGGCCGCAGTTGTGCCGGCGCAGGCTTCGATGCCGAGGCCTGGCTGGCTGATGCCGCCCAACTGCTGGAAACCGAACCCGGTGACGCCGTGCGCAATGCCCTGATCGGCCTGCAGGAGATGGTCAAGGGCGAGCTGAGCAGCGAAGACATGGCCATTGTCCTGCTGCTGCCGAGCGACGATGCGGCACTTGCCGACCGCGCAGAAGCGCTGGGCCTGTGGTGCCAGGGTTTCATCACCGGCTTCGGCCTGAACGCCGGGGGGCAGGACCTGTCTACCGAAGCCAAGGAAGTGCTGCAGGACCTGGTGGCCATTTCGCAGGTCCAGGAAGCCCTCGAGGAATCCGAAGACGGCGAAAGCGACTACATGGAAGTCATGGAATACCTGCGCGTCGCACCGCTGCTGCTGTACACGGAGCTGGCCGCGCCTGCCGCACCCGCACCAAAACCTTCGCTGCACTGATCAACCGGGGGTAGTTCTGCCCATGAGCCACATACCCAAGGCCGAGTATGCCCGTCGGCGCAAGGCGCTGATGGCGCAGATGGTCCCCAACAGCATCGCCATTCTGCCCGCCGCCGCAGTCGCCATCCGCAACCGCGACGTCGAGCACGTGTACCGCCAGGACAGCGATTTCCAGTACCTCAGCGGCTTCCCCGAGCCTGAGGCGGTGATTGCACTGATCCCTGGCCGCGAGCATGGCGAGTACGTGCTGTTCTGCCGCGAGCGCAACCCGGAGCGTGAGCAGTGGGACGGGCTGCGTGCCGGCCAGGAAGGCGCAATCCGTGACTTTGGCGCGGACGATGCCTTCCCGATCACCGATATCGACGAGATCCTGCCGGGCCTGATCGAAGGCCGCGAGCGGGTCTATAGCGCCATGGGCAGCAACGCTGAGTTCGACCGCCGGTTGATGGACTGGATCAACGTGATCCGTTCCAAGGCACGCCTCGGCGCCCAGCCGCCAAACGAATTCGTTGCGCTGGATCATCTGCTGCACGATATGCGCCTGTATAAATCGGCTGCGGAAGTGAAGGTGATGCGTGCCGCCGCGGAGATCTCTGTGCGCGCCCATGTGCGCGCCATGCAGGCCTGCCGGGCCGGGTTGCACGAGTACAGCCTGGAAGCCGAGCTGGACTACGAATTCCGCAAGGGTGGGGCGAAAATGCCGGCTTACGGCTCGATCGTCGCCGCCGGGCGCAATGGCTGCATCCTGCACTATCAGCAGAATGATGCGCCGCTCAAGGATGGCGACCTGGTGCTGATCGATGCTGGTTGCGAGATCGATTGCTATGCCAGCGACATCACCCGGACCTTTCCGGTCAGCGGGCGTTTTTCGCCGGAGCAGAAGGCGATCTATGAGCTGGTGCTCAAGGCACAGGCTGCCGCCTTTGCCGAGATCGCCCCGGGCAAGCACTGGAACCACGCCCATGAGGCGACCGTGCGGGTGATCACGGAGGGCCTGGTGGAGCTCGGTTTGCTCAAGGGTGAGGTGCAGGCGCTGATCGACAGCGAGGCTTACCGGGCTTTCTACATGCACCGCGCCGGGCACTGGCTGGGCATGGACGTGCACGATGTCGGCGAATACAAGGTCGGTGGCGAATGGCGCGTGCTGGAGCCCGGCATGGCCCTGACTGTCGAGCCAGGCATTTACATCGCCGCCGACAACCAGGAGGTCGCGAAGAAATGGCGCGGCATCGGTATCAGGATCGAGGACGACGTGGTAGTGACCAAGCAAGGTTGTGAAATTCTGACCTCGGGTGTGCCCCGCACGGTTGCCGAGATCGAGGCGCTGATGCAGGCTGCGCGCAAGGACGCGGCATGAGTCGGGTCAACCTGGCGATCATTGGTGGCGGGCTGGTGGGCGCAAGCCTGGCTTTGGCCCTGCAGGCAGGCGCCAAGGCGCGCGGCTGGAAGATCCTGCTGATCGAGCCGTTCGCCCCCGGCGACAGCTTCCAGCCCAGCTACGATGCGCGCTCTTCGGCATTGTCTTTCGGAACTCGGCAGATCTACCAGCACCTCGGCCTCTGGCAAACCATCAGCCCGCGCGCCGAGCCGATCCGGCAGATCCAGGTTTCCGACCGTGGCCGTTTCGGCGCCACCCGCCTGGACGCCATGGAAGAAGGCGTGCCGGCCCTGGGATACGTGGTGGAGAACGCCTGGCTCGGGCAGTGCCTGTGGCAAGGGCTGGACAGCGAGGTGGTGAGCTGGCGCTGCCCGGCCGAAGTGAAGGCGATGCAAGCCATCGAGGGTGGCTACCGCCTGCTGCTGGACGACGACACCAGCCTGGAATGTGACCTGGCGGTGCTGGCTGACGGTGGCCGCTCCGGCCTGCGTGAGCAGTTGGGAATCCACGTGCGCCGTACGCCCTATGAGCAAAGCGCCCTGATCGCCAACATCACACCCGGCGAGGCCCACTGCGGCCAAGCCTTTGAGCGTTTCACCGAGCAAGGTCCTATGGCCTTGCTGCCACTGCCGGAAAACCGCTGCGCGCTGGTCTGGACGCGCCAGGGGATGGATGCCAAGCGTCTGGCCGAGATCGACGAGCGCAGTTTCCTGCGCGAGTTGCAGGGTGCCTTCGGTTATCGGCTCGGCGGCTTGCGCCAGGTCGGTGCCAGGCATCTCTACCCGCTGGCGCTGATCGAAGCCCAGGAGCAGGTCCGTCCACACCTGGTGGTGCTGGGCAACGCCGCGCACAGCCTGCACCCGATTGCCGGCCAGGGTTTCAACCTGTCGCTGCGTGATGTGCAGGCGCTGGCCGACGCGCTGCTGCTCGGCCCACAGCATCCGGGCGACCTCGCCACTCTGCAGGCCTATCACCAGCGCCAGCGTCTCGACCAGGCCCTGACCATCGGCTTCTCCGACCAGGTCACCCGCCTGTTCGGCAGCAACCAGCCACTGCTGGCGGCCGGGCGCAATATCGGCCTGCTCGGGCTTGACCTGTTGCCACCGGCAAAAAGCTGGTTCGCTCGCCAGGCCATGGGCCTCGGTACCCGCCCCGATCCGCGGGGCCAGGCATGAGCAACCCGCGCAGGCTGGCGCGCCGGGCGCGCATGTTGCGCTGGCTGCTGAATTTCTACCCGCCGTACCTCGGCGCAGGCATCCACATCCAGCACATCAGCCCGGACATGCGCAGCGTCAAGGTACGCATGAAGCTGACCCGCTGGAATCGCAACTACGTCGGCACCCAGTTCGGCGGCAGCCTGTATTCGATGGTCGACCCGTTCTACATGTTGCTGCTGATCGAGCAGTTGGGCCGCGAATACATTGTCTGGGACAAGGCTGCCAGCATCGATTTCGTTGCGCCGGGCAAGGGCACGGTGTACGCCGAATTCCACGTCGATGACGCGCTGCTGGACGACATTCGCCAGCAGACTGCCACCGGCAAGAAGTACCTGCCGCGTGTGCAGGTCGATATCCGTGACGAAGCCGGCGAGCTGGTGGCACGGGTCGATAAAACCCTATACGTGCGGCTCAAGCCGCAAGCGAGGCAGGCGTAAGGCATGGAAATGCGCGCAGATCTGTTGATTGTCGGTGCCGGTATGGTCGGCAGCGCCCTGGCCCTGGCGCTTCGCCACAGCGGCCTGGAAATTCTCCTGCTCGACGGCGGCTCGCTGTCGGTCAAACCGTTCGACGCCGATGCACCGTTCGAGCCGCGGGTCAGTGCACTGTCGGCGGCCAGCCAGCGCATCCTCGAACGCCTGGGGGCCTGGGACGGCATCGCCGGGCGGCGCGTGTCGCCGTATTCCGACATGCATGTGTGGGACGGCAGCGGTACCGGTCAGATACATTTCTCGGCAGCCAGTGTGCACGCCCAGGTCCTCGGCCATATCGTCGAGAACCGGGTGGTGCAGGACGGTCTGCTGGAGCGCCTGCACGATAGCGATATCGGCCTGTTGCCCAATGCCCGCCTGGAGCAGCTGCGCCGCTCCGGTGACGAATGGCTGCTGACCCTGGCCGATGGCCGTCAGTTGCGTACGCCGCTGGTGGTGGCCGCCGACGGCGCCAACTCGGCGGTGCGCCGCCTGGCTGGCTGCGAGACGCGAGAGTGGGATTACCTGCACCACGCGATCGTCACCAGCGTGCGCTGCAGCGCCGCGCACCAGGCTACCGCCTGGCAGCGCTTCACCGACGAGGGGCCGCTGGCCTTCTTGCCGCTGTCGCGTGACGGCAAGCAGGATTGGTGCTCGATTGTCTGGTCGACGACTCCAGAGCAGGCCGAGCAGATCATGGCTCTGGATGAACCGGCCTTCCTCAAGGCGTTGGAGCGGGCCTTCGAGGGGCGACTGGATGAGGTGCTGGAGGCCGACCCGCGCGTCTGCGTGCCGTTGCGCCAGCGTCACGCCAAGCGCTACGTGGACGAAGGGCTGGTGTTGATTGGCGATGCCGCACACACCATTCACCCGTTGGCCGGGCAAGGCGTCAACCTGGGCTTTCTCGATGCTGCGGTGCTGGCCGAGGTGCTGGAGCATGCCAGCGAGCGCGGCGAGCGGTTGGCGGATGTGAAAGTGCTCAGCCGTTATGAGCGCCGGCGGATGCCGCACAACCTTGCGTTGATGGCGGCAATGGAAGGTTTCGAGCGGTTGTTCCAGGCCAATCCGTTGCCGTTGCGCTGGTTGCGTAACAGCGGGTTGAAGCTGGTGGAGCAGATGCCGGAGGCCAAGGCGCTGTTCGTGCGCCAGGCGTTGGGGCTGACCGGGGACCTGCCGGAACTGGCCAAGGCCTGAAGTCACCGCTTTTTTGTGGGAGCGGCCTTGTGTCGCGAAAGGGTCGCGTAGCGGCCCCAGATTTCAGCTTCCCAGCAGATATCGCCGGGGCCGCTCTGCGGCCCTTTCGCGACACAAGGCCGCTCCCACAGGGTGCGCTTGCGCTCGTTTTGCAACATCCGGTAACTGCTCTGATGATGAGCTGGAAAATGGGATTCACTACCATTTGCGCCTCTCATACGATCCGAGGAGTGCTTTCCATGTTGCCACGCAAGCCCCTACTGGCCGCCCTGGCCCTGACCCTGTTCGGCGGCACCGCTCAGGCGGCGGACGAAGTGGTGGTGTACTCCTCGCGCATCGACGAGCTGATCAAGCCGGTATTCGACGCCTACACCGCCGAGACGGGGGTCAAGGTCAAGTTCATCACCGACAAGGAAGCCCCGCTGATGCAGCGCATCAAGGCCGAGGGCGAGAACGGTGTGGCCGACTTGCTGCTCACCGTCGATGCCGGCAACCTGTGGCAGGCCGAGCAAATGGGCATCCTGCAGCCGATCAAGTCCGACATCATCGACCAGAACATTCCCCCGCAGTACCGCGCTTCGTCCCATGACTGGACCGGCCTGAGCCTGCGTGCACGGACGATCGTCTACTCCACCGAGCGGGTCAAACCGGCCGAGCTGACCACCTATGAAGCCCTTGCCGACAAGCACTGGGATGGCCGCCTGTGCCTGCGCACTGCGAAGAAGGTGTACAACCAGTCGCTGACTGCCACGCTGATCGAAAACCACGGCGAGGCCAAGACCGAGCAGATCGTCAAAGGCTGGGTCGGCAACCTGGCCACCGATGTGTTCTCCGACGATAACTCGGTGATCCAGGCCATCGAAGCCGGCCAGTGCGATGTGGGCGTGGTCAACACTTACTACTACGGCCGCCTGCATGCCCAGAACCCGAAACTGCCGGTCAAGATCTTCTGGCCCAACCAGGGTGACCGTGGCGTGCACGTCAACCTGTCGGGCATCGGCCTGACCAAACATGCACCGCACCCGGAAGCCGCCAGGAAGCTGGTCGAGTGGATGACCGGCGAGGAAGCGCAGAAGCTGTTCGCCGACATCAACCAGGAGTTCCCGGCCAACCCGAAGGTCAAGCCGTCGGATGAGGTGGCGGCTTGGGGCAGCTTCAAAGCTGACAGCATTCCAGTGGAAGTGGCCGGCAAGCGTCAGGCCGAGGCCATTCGCCTGATGGATCGGGCTGGCTGGAACTAAGCACCCGGCCTTAAGCTTCCGGGGCCTTCACGGGCCTCTTCGCGGGCATGCCCGCTCCCACAGGAATACTCGATCCCTGTGGGAGCGGGCATGCCCGCGAACGACCGCAAAGCGGTCGCAATCAGCCACAGAGACATTCACTTGCCCCATACCGCCCAACGCCGCTGGTACCTCCCGGTCACCCTGACAGCCGCCCTGGTCCTCCTGCCCCTGAGCGTGCTGCTGCTGTCCTGGCAGTCGGTCGACCTGCAGATCTGGTCGCACCTGCTCGACACCCAGATGGGACGCCTGCTGGGCAATACCGTGACCTTGGTGGTCGGCGTTGGTATCGGGGTGACCCTGCTCGGCGTCAGCCTGGCCTGGCTGACCAGCCTCTGCGAGTTCCCCGGCCGGCGCTGGCTCGACTGGGCGCTGATGCTGCCGTTCGCCATCCCGGCCTATGTGTTGGCCTTTGTCTTCGTCGGCCTGCTGGACTTTGCCGGCCCCGTGCAGAGCGCCTTGCGCGAGGTGTTCGGGCCCATACGCCTGCCACGGGTCCGCTCCACCGGTGGGGTGATCGTCGTCCTGGTGCTGGTGTTCTACCCCTACGTCTACCTGTTGGCGCGCTCGGCGTTCCTGGCCCAGGGCAAGGGTTTGATGGAGGCCGCCCGGGTACTTGGCCTGTCGCCCGTGCAGGCCTTCTGGCGGGTGGCTTTGCCAATGGCGCGGCCTGCCATTGGCGCGGGCATCGCCCTGGCGCTGATGGAAACCCTGGCCGATTTCGGTGCAGTGGCGGTGTTCAACTTCGATACCTTCACCACGGCCATCTACAAGACCTGGTACGGCTTCTTCAGCCTGTCCAGCGCGGCCCAGCTGGCCAGTCTGCTTTTGCTCGCGGTAATGCTGGTGCTGTACGGCGAGCGCCGCGCCCGTGGCGCAACCCGCAGCGGCAACGAACGCCCGCGCGGGCATGCGCTCTATCACTTGCGCGGGGCCAAGGCGCTGCTCGCCAGCGGCTGGTGCCTGCTGGTGTTCGCCTGCGCATTCGTCATTCCACTGCTGCAGTTGCTGGTGTGGTGCTGGCAGCGCGGTCGGCATGACCTGGACGAGCGATATGTCGGCCTGGTGCTGCACACGCTGTACCTGGGCGGCATGGCCGCTCTGATTACCGTTTGCGTGGCATTGCTGCTGGCTTTCGCCCGCCGTCAGGCGCCGACGGCCGGCATTCGCGCTGGCGTTGGCCTGGCCAACCTGGGCTATGCCTTGCCTGGCTCGGTACTGGCGGTCTCTATCATGCTGGCGTTCAGTTACCTGGACAATCAGCTGGTCATTCCGCTGTCCACCTGGTTGCGAGGTGCAGGCAAGCCGCTGCTGTTGGGCAGTCTGGCGGCCTTGCTGCTGGCTTACCTGGTGCGCTTCATCGCCGTGGCCCATGGCCCGTTGGAGAGCAGCCTGGAACGTATCCGCCCCTCCTTGCCGGAAGCCTCGCGTAGCCTTGGCGTCGGTGGCGTGCGGTTGTTTTTCAAGGTGTATCTGCCGCTGCTGGTGCCAGGGGTCTTGAGCGCCGCGTTGCTGGTGTTCGTCGATGTGCTCAAGGAAATGCCCGCCACCTTGCTGATGCGCCCGTTCGGCTGGGACACCCTGGCAGTCAGAGTATTCGAGATGACCAGCGAAGGCGAATGGGCGCGTGCCTCGCTGCCGGCGTTGACTTTGGTGCTGGTAGGGCTGTTGCCGGTCATCGGGTTGATCCGCCGTTCAGCGCGTCGTCCGGGTCACAGTCACTAAGGATGCCAGCTTGCGCCCTTGCGGCTACAATGCGCGGCATTCGCGCGGCGGGTCCTACAAGAAGAGCTGACGATCAAACGTCATCGACCGCCGCCGCTTCGCCACGCCCGGAAGGAGAAACCCATGGGACAGCGCACGCTTTTGTACGACTTGCACCTGGCGCTCGGCGCCAAGACGGTCGATTTCGGCGGCTGGGACATGCCGCTGCACTATGGCTCGCAGGTCGAGGAGCACCATCAGGTGCGCAGCGACTGCGGTGTCTTCGATGTATCCCACATGACGGTCATCGACATCGCCGGTGAAGATGCCACTCCCTGGCTGCAGCGTTTGCTGGCCAACGACGTGGCCCGTCTCGACAGCACTGGCAAGGCCCTGTACAGCCCATTGCTCAACGAAGACGGCCGGGTCATCGACGATCTGATCGTTTACCGTACCCAGAGCGGTTACCGCCTGGTCACCAACGCGGCCACCCGGGCCAAGGTCATCGAGTGGTTGCAGCGGCAGAGCGCCGGTTTCAGCGTATCGTTCGACGTTCGCCCCGACCTGGCCATCCTCGCCATCCAGGGGCCGAATGCCCGAGAGAAAGTCGCCGCGCTGCTGAGCCCTGCCCGTGCCGCGTTGATCCGTGAACTGCGCCCGTTCGAAGGTGTTGCCGAAGGCGACTGGTTCATCGCCCGTACCGGCTACACCGGTG
This sequence comes from Pseudomonas sp. NBRC 111130, assembly GCF_001320485.1. Classification (NCBI taxonomy): domain Bacteria; kingdom Pseudomonadati; phylum Pseudomonadota; class Gammaproteobacteria; order Pseudomonadales; family Pseudomonadaceae; genus Pseudomonas; species Pseudomonas sp. NBRC 111130. Next base: position 11,392 of record NZ_BCBG01000006.1, on the reverse strand, counting down.
AAGACGGCCTGGAGATCATCCTGCCGGGCGATCAGGCCGTCGCCTTCTTCAACGACCTGGTCGGCGCCGGCATTGCGCCGAGCGGCTTGGGCGCGCGCGATACCCTGCGCCTGGAAGCCGGCATGAACCTGTACGGCCAGGACATCGACGAAAGCCACACCCCGTTGACCTCGAACCTCGGCTGGTCCATTGCCTGGGAGCCGGCAGAGCGCAACTTTGTCGGCCGTACCAGCCTGCTGGCGGAAATCGAGCGTGGCGTGCAGGAAAAACTGGTTGGCCTGGTGCTGGAAGAGCGCGGTGTTCTGCGGGCTCACCAGGTGGTTCGTGTAGCCGGGATTGGCGAAGGAGAGATCACCAGTGGTAGTTTCTCTCCTACGCTGAGCAAGTCCATCGCCCTGGCGCGCGTGCCCATGGCCACCGGTGACCGCGCCGAGGTCGAGATCCGCGGCAAATGGTACCCGGTGCGGGTGGTCAAGCCGACCTTCGTGCGCCACGGCAAGATTTTGATCTGAACATTCAACGGCGGGCCGAACCGCTGACCCAAACGAGGAATTCAAGACATGAGCAATATCCCCGCCGATCTGCGTTTCGCCGAAAGCCACGAGTGGGCGCGCCTGGAAGCCGATGGCACTGTCACCGTCGGCATCAGCGACCACGCCCAGCAGGCGCTGGGTGACGTGGTGTTCGTCGAGCTGGCCGAAGTCGGCAAGGTGTTCGCTGCTGGCGACGCTGCTGGCGTGGTCGAATCGGTCAAGGCCGCTTCCGATATCTATGCCCCGGTTGCCGGCGAAGTGATCGCGGTCAACGAGGAGCTGGCCGACAGCCCGGAACTGCTCAACGAAGAACCTTACGCGTCGTGGATCTTCAAGCTCAAGCCAAGCAACCCGGCTGATCTGGACAAGCTGCTGGATGCCGCTGGCTACAAAGCCGCTATCGGCGAGTAAGACCGCGTCGCCTGCTTCGCGGGCGCGCCCGCTCCCACAGGGATAGCGTATGCCTCAGGGCTTCTCGTTAACCTGTGGGAGCGGGCATGCCCGCGAAGAGAGCGGTACAGCCAGAGCAAGATTCCCCGCAGAATCGGCAATCCTTCCTAGACTTATAAGTCTCCATGAGACCTGGTCTAGGAAGAGAGCGTCGACATGTCCCAGTCGCCATCCCTGCATCAACTGCAAGAGCTCAACCCTTTCCTGCGCCGCCATCTGGGGCCCGACGCCTCGGAGCAGCAAGCAATGCTCAGCACCCTTGGCCTCAACAGCCGCAGTGAGCTGATCGAGCAGACCGTGCCGCCTGGCATCCGCTTCAACCGCGCCCTTGACCTGCCACCGGCCCTCGATGAACAGGCTGCGTTGGCCAGGCTCGCCGGCTTCGCCGGGCAGAACCAAGTGTGGACCAGCCTCATCGGCATGGGCTACCACGGCACCGTCACGCCTACGGTAATCCTGCGCAATGTGCTGGAAAACCCCGGCTGGTACACAGCGTACACGCCCTATCAGCCCGAAATCGCCCAAGGCCGCCTGGAGGCGCTGCTCAACTTCCAGCAGATGGTCATCGACCTCACTGGCCTGGCGCTGGCCAACGCGTCATTGCTCGACGAGGCCACGGCAGCTGCCGAAGCCATGGCCCTGGCCAAGCGAGTGGCGCGCAACAAGAGCAACGCGTTCTTTGCCGATGAGCATTGCCATCCACAGACCTTGTCGGTGCTGAAAACCCGCGCCGAAGGGTTTGGTTTCCAATTGATCATCGACGCTGTGGATAACCTGGCCAGGCACCAGGTATTCGGTGCCTTGCTGCAATACCCGGATACCCACGGCGAGGTGCGCGACCTGCGCCCGTTGATCGACCAGTTGCACAGCCAGCAGGCCTTGGCCTGCGTAGCTGCCGACCTGCTCAGCCTGGTGGTGCTGACACCGCCCGGCGAGCTCGGTGCCGATGTGGTGCTGGGGTCGACCCAGCGCTTTGGCGTACCGATGGGCTACGGTGGCCCGCACGCGGCCTACTTCGCCTGCCGGGACGAGTACAAGCGGGCGATGCCCGGGCGCATCATCGGCGTATCCCGCGATGCCCGTGGCAACACTGCACTGCGCATGGCCCTGCAGACGCGTGAGCAGCATATCCGCCGCGAAAAGGCCAACTCCAACATCTGCACCGCTCAGGTGCTGCTGGCCAACATCGCCAGTTTCTACGCGGTGTATCACGGCCCGGAAGGCCTGCAGCGCATTGCCCAGCGGGTGCACCGGTTGACCTTTGTGCTGGCCGCAGGCCTTGAGGCCAAAGGCATCAAGCGCCTCAACCAGCACTTTTTCGACACCCTGACCCTCGATGTCGGTGGCGCCCAGGCAGCGATCATTGAAAGCGCCGAGGCTGCGCGCATCAACCTGCGCATCCTGGGCCGCGGCCATCTGGGTGTGAGCCTGGACGAAACCTGCAACGAAGCCACAGTGCAGCGGCTGCTCGACATCTTCCTGGGCGTCGATCACGGCCTGGATATCGCCGCGCTCGACCAGCAGGCGCTGCCCGAAGGCATCCCCGCTGCGCTGGTGCGACGCACGCCGTTCCTCAGCCACCCGGTGTTCAACCTGCATCACAGCGAAACCGAGATGCTGCGCTACCTCAAGCAGTTGGAAAGCAAGGACCTGGCGCTGAACCAGTCGATGATCCCGCTAGGCTCCTGCACCATGAAGCTCAATGCCACCAGCGAGATGATTCCCATCACCTGGCCAGCCTTCGCCCAGCTGCACCCCTTTGCCCCCGCCGCGCAGGCCATGGGCTACAAGGCGATGATCGATGAGCTGGAAAGCTGGTTGTGCGCGATTACCGGCTTCGACGCCATCTGCATGCAACCCAACTCCGGTGCCCAAGGTGAATACGCCGGGCTCATGGCCATCACCCGTTATCACCGCAGCCGCCATGAGCCTCAGCGCACGCTTTGCCTGATTCCGTCGTCAGCCCACGGCACCAATCCGGCCTCGGCGCAGATGGCTGGCATGGAGGTGGTGATCGTCGATTGTGACGATGCTGGCAACGTCGACCTAGAAGACCTCAAGGCCAAGGCTCATGCCGCCGGGGCCAGGCTGTCGTGCCTGATGATCACCTATCCCTCGACCCATGGTGTGTATGAAGAGGGCATCCGCGAAATCTGCGAAGTGGTTCACCAGCATGGTGGCCAGGTGTACATGGATGGCGCCAACCTCAACGCTCAGGTCGGTCTGGCGCGGCCGGCGGACATTGGCGCCGATGTTTCGCACATGAACCTGCACAAGACGTTCTGCATCCCTCATGGCGGTGGTGGCCCAGGCATGGGGCCGATTGGCATTCGTGCTCATCTGAAGCCGTTCGTCGCCAGCCATCCGGTCGTCCCGGTGCCGGGGCTGGACCCGAACAACACTGCAGTCAGCGCCGCGCCCTGGGGCAGTGCGAGCATCCTGCCGATCAGTTGGATGTATATCGCCATGATGGGCCCACAGCTTGCCGATGCCAGCGAGGTGGCGATCCTCTCGGCCAACTACCTGGCCAGCCAGCTCGGTGGCGCGTTCCCGGTGCTGTATCGCGGGCGCAATCAGCGCGTGGCCCATGAGTGCATCCTCGACCTGCGGCCGCTCAAGGCGCAGACCGGCATCACCGAGGAGGACGTCGCCAAACGCCTGATGGACTATGGCTTCCATGCCCCGACCATGTCGTTCCCGGTGCCGGGAACCTTGATGGTTGAGCCCACGGAAAGCGAGTCGAAGGCCGAGCTGGACCGGTTTGTCGACGCGATGTTGGCGATTCGGGCAGAGATCGCCGAGGTGCAGGAGGGTAACTGGCCGGCAGAGGACAATCCGCTCAAGCATGCGCCACACACCCTGGCCGATGTATTGGCACCCTGGAACCGGCCCTACAGCCTGGAGCAGGCGATTGCGCCCAGTGCCCACGTGCGCTTGCACAAGTACTGGCCAGCGGTGAATCGGGTCGACAATGTGTATGGGGACAGGAATCTGTTCTGTGCTTGCGTGCCGGTGGAGGCTTACCGGTAAGGTAGGATCGGCGTAGGCCTCTTCGCGGGTAAAGACGCTCCCACAGGGACCGCACCGCTCTCAAGTGATGCGCAATACCTGTGGGAGCAGGCTTGCCCGCGAAGCAGGCGGCGCGGTTATTTGGCTACCGCGTTCTTGGCCAGGATGGCGTTGGCCAGATCCATGTCAGAGGCTTCGAGGCCTGGGTTTTCAGCGCGCACCTGCTGCAGCGCCTGTTCCAGGAACGGCCCACGAATTGCGCCCTCGCTGGCGACGAAGCTACCGGCGTCATCCTGCGCCGCGAGTACCAGCTTGTGATCGTGCGAAGTGATATAGCTCGACGCGGTGGTCGCGCCGGAGGTCATTACGTTACGCCAGAAGGTATCGGCCATGGCAGAGCCAACAGGCAGCGAAAGCAGGGCAGCCGCTGCAATGGCGGTTTTGAGACGCATGATGAAACACCTCGAAGGGTGAGGGTTGGAGATGGCCGCTTTGATCCAGTAAAACGGGCGCAAGTTCCTTGAATACATGGGTTTTTTGCTCAAGAGCAGACCCGCAATACCTCCTCGGGGCGGGTCAGCCCACGGGCCGCTTTTGCCTCCCCGCAGCTGCGTAAATCCTGTAACCCGTCGGTTAGAGCCTGGCGCTGCAGTTCTGCCAGGTCGGTGCTGGCGCTTATTCGTGCACGCAGGCTCTCGCTCGGGATCAGCAATTCGAACAAGCCTGTGCGACCACGGTAGCCGGTACCCCGACAGACCTGGCAAGTATCGCTCGATGGGAGGCCCTGGCACGTGTCGCACAACAAACGCACCAGGCGTTGGGCCATGACCCCGCCCAGGGTCGCGCGGATCAGGTAGTCGGCCACGCCCAGCTCCAGCAGGCGGGTAATGGCGCTACAGGTGTCAGTGGTGTGCAGGGTCGAAAGCACCAGATGACCGGTGAGCGCAGCCTGAACTGCCACCAGTGCAGTCTCGCGGTCGCGAATTTCGCCGATCATGATGATGTCCGGGTCCTGGCGCAGCAGGGCGCGCACGCCATCGGCAAAACCCAGGCCCAGGGCAGGCTGCACCTGCAACTGGTTGAACGCCGGCTCCAGTCGTTCGATCGGGTCTTCGATGGTACATAGATTGACCTGTGGCGTAGCCAGTTGCTTGAGGCTGGCGTAGAGCGTGCTGGTTTTGCCGGAGCCGGTAGGCCCGGTGACCAGCAGGATGCCCTGGCGGCGCTGCAGCAGTGTTTGCCACTGGACCAATTGTTCGCCCTCCAGGCCCAACTGGTCGAAGTTTTCCTGCAATTGCCGGGGGTCGAACAAGCGCAGCACCAGCTTTTCACCAAAGGGTGTAGGCAGTGTCGAAAGGCGCAGCTCCACCTCGCTGCCGCCTGGCAGGCTGCTCTTTACCCGGCCATCCTGCGGCCGGCGCTTTTCCGCAACATCCATGCGGCCCAGGTGTTTCAGGCGGCTGACCACGGCGAGCATGACGTTGGCCGGAAAGGTGTAGACCCTGTGCAGCAGCCCGTCGATGCGGTAGCGCAGGTGGCCTTGTTCGCGTCGCGGCTCCAGATGGATATCGCTGGCGCGTTGCTCGATGGCGTACTGCAGCAGCCAGTCGACGATATGCACGATGTGCGCGTCGTCTGCCGTGGCCTCCGCCTGACGCTTGCCGAGTTCAAGCAAGTGTTCCAGCTCGCCCAGGCTGGCGGCTTGCTGGTGCTGCGCACCTTGTACCGAGTGGGCCAGGCGAAACAGCGACTGGCCCAGTTGGCGGATTTGCAGCGGGCTGGCCAGTACGCGGCGGATTGGCTTGCCCAGGCTGCGAGCCAGGTCGGCCTGCCACAGCTGTTGACAGGGCTCGGCGCTGGCCACGGTGATGGCGTTGGCGTCGTTGGCCACGATCAGGATGCCGTGGCGTTGCGCGAAGGCGGGTGAGATCAGGCCATTGACCTGGGCCAGGTCGAGTTGCATGGGGTCGATACGCAGGTAAGGCTGGCCGACCTTTCCCGCCAACCACTGGCAGAGGGTGTCCAGATTCAGCCATTGACCGGGCTGACTGCGGTCTTCCAGGCCCGCGGCCGCGATGGTTTCAAGCGGGTGGTGAGCACTGTAGCGAGACGCCTGTTCGCGGACATGGCAGCAATCGTTGGCGTTCAGGTGCTGGTCGGCTTGCAAGGCATCCAGCAGGCTTTTGAGGTCGAGGGGTTGTTCGTTGGGGAGGAACATAACGGCGTCCGTGCCTTCGGGGGATCCTGATGCAAGGCTAGCCGCGCCAGGCTGGGCGAGGCGCGGCAAAGGTTGTCAGGATTTTGCGCCAGCGCAGGTCAGACCACCGCCAGCTCCAGGCGCGCCAGGTTTTCCAGGCTCACGTCCGCGACGCACACCAGGTTGCGCAGTTTTTGTGCAATCACCTCCGCCCGATGCCAGCTCAGCCCGCCGATAGCGACTTCGATATCGAGCCAGTCATCCTGCTGGCGGACATGCACCCTGTGCGGCGTGAGGAACTGCAAGGCAAACAAGTTGAGCACCCGGCACAGGGTATCCGGCTCGGCTTCGGCCTGCAGGCGATAGCTTACGTTGCTGTGGCTGGCGCTGGCGGCCCAGGCATCGCTGCGGGGCAGTGGGCGTTCGAGTGCGTTCATGCTGGTCTCCGCAAAATATGGGAGAAATTTTTGCACGTCCGGGCCGGTATGTTTTCGCTATGATTCCATCAAAGTGCGGGTGCTGCCGATCATTCAATTCGAATAAGTGTGGTTTGGAGAATTATTCATGCAAGACGAACTGGATGCCTATGACCGACGCATTCTCGAACTCCTGCAAGAGGACGCATCGCTGTCCAGTGCGCAGATCGCCGATCGGGTAGGGCTGTCACAGTCCCCCTGCTGGCGCAGGATTCAACGCTTGAAAGAGGAGGGTGTGATCCGAGGGCAGGTGACCCTGCTGGATCGCAAGAAGGTCGGCCTTAATACGCAGATCTTCGCCGAGGTGAAACTGAACGCCCACGGCCGTTCCAACTTCGCCGAGTTCACCGAGGCGATCCGCGGCTTTCCGGAAGTGCTGGAGTGCTATGTGCTGATGGGGGCCGTGGACTTTTTGCTGCGTATCGTTACTTCGGATATCGAGGCCTATGAACGCTTCTTCTTCGAAAAGCTATCGAACGTGCCGGGTATTCAGGAAGTGAACTCGATCGTGGCGCTGTCGGAGATCAAGTCCACTACCAGCTTGCCACTATCGCGGTGAGGCCTTCGCGGGCTCGCCCGCTCCCACAGGATGTCTACTGCCGCGAGGGCGGCGCAGTACCCGTGGGAGCGGGCAAGCCCGCGAAGAAGCAGATGCGGTATCAGGCCTTGAGCAAGTGCTTCCAGCCCCGGCTCTGATCCACGGCCCGAGCCTGCTCGATCCGTGCTTCCAGCACTTCGTCGCTGATCGGCAGTTCCGCCAGTTCATGCAGTTTTTTCATGTCGCCATACAGGCGGTCCATTTGCGGCGCTTCGAGCACCTGGCGGGCATGGTGCAGCCAGGCCAGCAGCTGTTCGATACGCGGCAGCTGTTCGGCGAGGTCTTCCGGGCGCTGGGTGTACAGCGGCAGCTTCAGCGAGCGGCCTTCTTCGCCCAGCAGGTGCGCCAGCCAGCTGGCCAGCTGCGCCTTGCCCTGGCGCTCGCCACGGCCCTTGCGCTCCACGGTCCAGGCACGGGCCAGCAGCCAGCGCGAGGTTTCCAGGGAGAACTGGCCCCAGCGTACGTCTTCGAGTTCTTCGATGAACTGCTCGGGCGCGGCACGGCGGATGTCTTCGTCGTCGTTCCCGGCCTGCACCAGCGGGCGCCAGTCTTCCAGCAGCGCGTCGAGGCTGGCGCGCAGCTCGCGGGTGGTCGCGCGTGGTGCGGCCTGGCCCAGGCTGGCAACCAATGCACGCAGTTCGGCCAGGCACTGTACCCAGTCCTGCAGCAGGCGCCAGTGGCCATTGTGGCGGTACTGCTCGGCCAGCCGCTGGCTGCTGCCCAGCAGCTGCCAGGCGAGCGCGGTGAACGCGTCGTCCACAGCCATTTCGGCGTCCAGTTCGGTGGAAGGCAGGCCCAGCTCGTAGCTGTCCGGCTCCAGCAGGCGGTAGCCGCGCTCGGCCTTGCTGATGTCGCACGGCATCAGTGGCAGGCTCGCGGCCAGCTCGGTGGCCAGCTCCAGCAGCGCTTCAGGGGCGCCTTCGCGCAGTTCCAGTTCCAGCTCGCTGATCTCTTCCTTGCGCTTGCCGGCAATCACGAAGCCCTGGTCCAGCGCGGCCTCGATCACGACCTTGCTCTTGCCGCGGCCCCAGCTGATCTCGGCGTATTCGCGGGTGAAATCGGTTGTGAACAGCGGCTTTATGGTTTTCTTGTCCAGCTCGGCCAGTTGCTCGGGCCAGCAGGTGGCGTCGAGCTTTTTCAGGTCGAGCTTGACCTTGTCCAGGTGCCATTCGTATTCGTTGCGCTCGGACAGACCGGCGACGCTCTGGCCGCGGCATTTCAGGGTCTGGATGACTTCTTCGCCGTCACGGCGCAGACGCAGGGCGACACGGGCGGCGGAGAGGTCGCGCTCGGGGGTGTCGAAGTACTGGTTGAGCAGCTCGCGAGTCTGCCAGCCGGACTTGTTGCGCTTTTTCAGCAGAGGGTGTTCACGCAGTGCGGCCAGGGTATCGCGGCTGGCGCGGAGCTTGAGTTCGGTTTCTTTGTGCATCACAGGCTCGAAGGAGGGGCGTCGTTGCAGGGCAGTCTACAGGAGTCGGCCGCCAACGGTTTATTCCAGACGGCGGATAGTCCTATGATGGGCAACGCTTCCGAGGAGTATGCGCATGCCGTTGCCGACGCTGAAAGACCAGTTTGCCGCCTTGATCGCCGCGCCCTCGGTCAGTTGCACCCAAGCCACCCTGGACCAGTCCAACCGCCAGGTCATCGACCTGCTGGCCGGTTGGCTGGGTGATCTGGGCTTCCGTTGTGACATCCAGCAGGTCAGCCCTGGCAAGTTCAACCTGTTGGCTAGCCGCGGTAGCGGCCCCGGTGGCCTGGTGCTGGCCGGTCACAGTGACACGGTGCCCTACGATGAACAGCTGTGGTCCAGCGACCCGCTCAAGCTCACTGAGGTTGATGGCCGCTGGGTGGGCCTGGGCAGCTGCGACATGAAAGGCTTTTTCGCCTTGGTCATCGAGGCGGTGATCCCGCTGCTGGAGCACGACTTCAAGCAGCCGCTGCTGATCCTCGCCACCTGTGATGAAGAAAGCTCCATGTCTGGCGCTCGCGCTCTGGCTACCGCTGGCCAGCCACTCGGCCGCGCGGCGGTGATCGGCGAGCCCACGGGCTTGCGGCCGATCCGCATGCACAAGGGCATCCTCATGGACCGCATTGACATTCTCGGGCGCAGCGGCCATTCGTCCGACCCGAGCCTGGGCCATAGCGCGATGGAGGCCATGCATGAGGTGATGGGTGAGTTGATGGGGCTGCGCCGGCAGTGGCAGGCGACCTTCAGCAACCCGCAGTTCACCGTACCCACGCCAACCATGAACTTCGGCTGCATCCATGGCGGTGACAACCCCAACCGCATTTGCGGCCAGTGCGCCCTGGAGTTCGACCTGCGCCCCCTGCCAGGCATGGATGTCGAACAGCTGCGCGCCGCCATCCGTGGCAAGTTGCAGCCGGTGGCCGAGCGTCATGAGGTGCGTATCGACTACGCTCCGCTGTTCCCTGAGGTGCCACCGTTCGAGCAGGCCGCCGATGCCGAACTGGTACAAGTGGCCGAGCGCCTCACCGGCCACCGCGCCGAAGCGGTAGCATTCGGTACCGAAGCGCCTTATCTTCAGCAGCTTGGTTGCCAGACCATCGTACTGGGCCCTGGCGACATTGCCTGCGCCCACCAGCCTGGCGAATACCTTGAAATGTCACGAATCGAGCCTACCGTGCGTCTATTGCGTGACCTGATCCGGCATTATTGCCTGAGCTAAACGTCCACCCTGTTGATTCGTTCTTGCCTAGAGGAGACCGCGCGTGACCGCAAGCCTGTTCCGACGATGATCCTGAACGCCGTGTCATTCACCGTTCTCCGTCCACTTTATCCACAGGCCCTGTCATGCCCGAATACGTCAACTGGCTGCGTCATGCCTCCCCCTACATCAATGCCCATCGCGATTGCACGTTCGTGGTCATGCTTCCCGGCGATGGGGTTGAACACCCGAATTTCGGCAATATCGTCCACGACCTGGTGCTGCTGCACAGCCTGGGTGTGCGCCTGGTGCTGGTGCATGGTTCGCGCCCGCAGATCGAAAGCCGCCTCGCGGATCGGGGCCTGACCCCGCATTACCACCGGGGCATGCGCATTACCGATGCCGCCACCCTGGACTGCGTGATCGACGCTGTCGGCGCCCTGCGCCTGGCCATCGAGGCGCGCCTGTCGATGGACATCGCTGCCTCACCGATGCAGGGTTCACGCCTGCGCGTGGCCTCCGGCAACCTGGTCACGGCGCGGCCGATCGGTGTGCTCGAGGGGGTGGACTACCACCACACCGGCGAAGTGCGCCGGGTCGACCGCAAGGGCATCAGCCGCCTGCTCGACGAGCGCTCCATCGTGCTGCTGTCGCCACTGGGCTATTCGCCGACCGGAGAAATCTTCAACCTGGCCTGTGAAGACGTTGCCACTCGCGCAGCCATCGAACTGGGCGCCGACAAGCTGCTGCTGTTCGGCGCCGAGCCCGGGCTGCTGGACGAAAACGGCAAGTTGGTGCGTGAGCTGCGCCCGCAGCAGATCGCTCCTCACCTGGCGCGCCTGGGCAGCGATTACCAGGGCGAACTGCTGGATGCAGCCGCCGAGGCGTGCAAAGGTGGCGTGGCGCGTAGCCACATTGTCAGTTATGCCGAGGATGGTGCGCTGCTGACCGAGCTGTTCACCCGTGAGGGTGGCGGTACGCTGGTGTCGCAGGAGCAGTTCGAAGTGGTGCGCGAGGCGACCATCGACGATGTCGGTGGCTTGCTGGAGTTGATCAGCCCGCTGGAAGAGCAGGGCATTCTGGTGCGTCGTTCGCGTGAGGTGCTGGAGCGTGAGATCGAACAATTCAGCGTGGTCGAGCGTGAGGGCATGATCATCGCCTGTGCGGCGCTGTATCCGATTGCCGAGTCGCAGGCGGGTGAACTGGCGTGCCTGGCGGTGAACCCGGAGTACCGCCATGGCGGGCGCGGGGATGAGCTGCTTGAGCGCATCGAGGGGCGGGCGCGGCAGATGGGGTTGAATACCCTGTTCGTGCTTACCACGCGCACGGCACACTGGTTCCGTGAACGCGGGTTTGCGCCTAGCGGCGTGGAGCGCCTGCCGGCGGCGCGGGCTTCGCTGTACAACTACCAGCGCAATTCGAAGATTTTCGAGAAATCCCTATAAGCCTGTGCCGCAGCCTCT